>DATIUR010000058.1:0-8041 GCA_035466675.1 Anaeromyxobacteraceae bacterium
GGCCGGTCTGGCGCGAGGGAGGCGTAGTGGCGTCGCACCTCCTCCCGCTTCGGCTCGGGGATGAACCGGAAGAAGTCCCGCCCCTCGACCTCGGACCGATCCTGGAAGCCGAAGGTGTCGCAGTAGTGCTGGTTCACGAAGGTCAGCACGCCGTCGGGCCGGAACCGGCAGACCAGGGCGGGCATGTCCTCGACCAGCGATCGGTACCGCCGCTCGCTCTCGGCCAGCGCGCGCTCGGCCTGCCTCCGCTCCGTCACGTTCTCGCCGATGCTGGTCGTTCCCACGATCCGGCCCATCGCGTCGCGCAGGTACTCGTTGTGCCACGCCATGAGCAGCCGCTGGCCGCTCCGGGTGACGATCTCGTTCTCGAAGTGGGCTGGCAGCCTCCCCACCGGCACGAGCTCCTCGAAGAGGCGGCGGACGGAGGCGTCCGGGACGACCAGCTCGAACCAGTTCCTTCCCAGCAGCTCCTCCGCCCGCCAGCCCACCAGGCCGAGCAGGTGGTCGTTCAGGAACAGGATCCTTCCCTGCAGATCGAGCATCACGCTCGCGACCCGGACGTTCTCCAGCGCCTCGCGGAAGCGACGCTCCGACTCGCGCAGCTGCCCCTCCATCCGGCGCCGCTGGGTGACGTCCCGCGCCGCCCAGGCGACGGCCACGGGCTCCCCCGTCCCCCGCCGGTGGATCACGAACGCGGTCGTGTCCGTGGGGATCTCGGCGCCCGTCCCGGGGTCGACGAAGCGCAGCTCCCCGTTCCACACCTCCCCGCGCCGCAGCGTGTCGATGGCGGCGGCGAGCGCGGCCCGGTCGTCGGGGTGCAGGAGCGCACCGAGATCCCGGCCGCTGTCGGCGCCGGATCGGTCGAGGCCCAGGAAGGCCCGCCCGGCCGGGTTGACGTGCTCGACGCGGCCCTCGAACGACGTGATCGCGATGAGGACGGGGCTCTCCTCGATCGCCGCGGCGAGCAGATCGCGGTCCGGGGATCCATTGGCCTTGCCCATCTCACCTCCGCAAGGAGCGGATTCTACAGGCCTTCCGGGGCGGGCCGGAACCCTACCCGGCCCGGGCGGGCGCGCGCCTGTCCACGCCATCCGAAAACTTGCGGCCTCTCCCCCCTGGGGCATCCTCCAACATCGGGTGATAGCGCTCGCCGGCGGCCGGGGTCTGCCCGGCCGGGCGCGGGCCGGGGTGTCGGGTGGCGCGGGAAAACCGGCGGAAGGTGGACAGGGTGCCCGGGGCGCGGCGCAAGGCGGCGCGCCTCGTCGCGCTCGTCCTCCCCACGGTACTCGTCTTCGCCGCCCTGGGCGCCGCCGCGGTCGGCGCGTGGCGGGTGGCGGTGGCCGGCCCCGCCCTCCGCATCGGCGCCATCCGGATCGAGGGGCTCTCCCGCATCGCCGAGAACGAGCTGCTGGAGCTGTCCCCGGTCCGGGCGGGCGATCACCTGCTCGTCTCCGACCTGGACCGGATGGAGGCCGCGCTGGCGCGCCACCCCTGGGTCGAGTCGGTGGAGGTCCGCCGGACGCTGCCGCCGGCGCTGGTCGTCTCGGTCGTCGAGCGCCGCGCCGCGGCGCTGGTGGACCTCTCCGGCCTCTACCTGGTCGACGCGCGGGGCCGCGTCTTCAAGCGGGCCGCACCGGGTGACGGCATCGACCTGCCGGTGGTGACCGGCATCTCCCGGGAGGACTACGTCGATCGCCGCGGCGAGGTGCAGCCGCTCCTCTCGGCGGCGCTGGCGCTCCTGGACGAGTGGGCCCTGCGCGGGCTCGACCGCCGGATGTCGGTCTCGGAGATCCACGTGGATCCGGACTACGGCACCACGCTCTACGCGGGCGAGGGCGCCGCCCAGATCCGGCTCGGCACGGGCGAGCTGCCCGAGAAGCTCTCGCGCCTGGCGCGCGTCCTCGACGCGCTCGAGGCGGACGGCCGCGAGGCCGAGGTGGTCCACCTCGACAACCGCCGGCGCCCGGACTGGGTGGCCGTGCGGGTCGGCGAGGAGGGTTGGCGGGGCGGCGGACCCGGTGGTCGGGCCGCCGCGGGTGGAAGGGGTCCGAGAGGGCCCTGAACGGTGGGGCGTGGGCGCGGTGCGCCGCTCGCCCGGAGGTGGTCATGGCGAAGAGCGGAGACATCCTGGTCGGCCTCGACATCGGGACGACGAAGATCTGCGCCATCGTCGGCGAGCTGACCGACGAGGGCATCGACATCATCGGCATCGGCACGCATCCGTCGAAGGGGCTGCGCAAGGGGGTGGTGGTGAACATCGACGCCACCGTCGCCTCGATCAAGCGCGCCATCGAGGAGGCGGAGCACATGGCCGGGTGCGAGATCACCACCGTCTACACCGGCATCGCCGGCGGCCACATCAAGGCCTTCCCCTCGCACGGCGTGGTGGCCATCAAGGACAAGGAGGTGAAGCCCACCGACGTCGACCGGGTCATCGACCAGGCCAAGGCCGTGGCCATCCCGCTCGACCGGGAGGTGATCCACGTCCTCCCGCAGGAGTTCATCGTCGACGACCAGGACGGCGTGAAGGAGCCGGTGGGCATGAGCGGCGTCCGCCTGGAGGCCAAGGCGCTCATCGTCACCGGCGCGGTCAGCTCCGCCCAGAACATCGTCAAGTGCGCCCAGCGGACCGGCCTGAACGTGGCCGACATCGTGCTCCAGCCGCTCGCCTCGTCGCTGGCCACCCTCTCCGACGACGAGCGCGACCTGGGGGCCTGCCTGGTGGACGTGGGCGGCGGGACCACCGACATCGCCATCTACGCGAACGGCGCCATCGCCCACACCGCCGTCCTCTCCCTGGGCGGCAACCACCTCACCAACGACGTGGCGGTCGGCCTGCGCACGCCCACCCACGAGGCGGAGCGGATCAAGAAGCAGTACGGGTGCGCCATGGCCTCGATGGTGGACAAGTCCGAGACCATCGAGGTGCCCAGCGTGGGCGGCGGGCAGGCCCGCGTGCTCTCGCGCCACATCCTGGCCGAGATCGTCGAGCCCCGGGTGGAGGAGATCTTCATGCTGGTGCAGCACGAGATCCAGAAGGCCGGCCTGGAGGAGATGCTCGCCTCCGGCGTGATCATCACCGGCGGCTCCACGCTCCTCGCCGGCATGCCGGAGATGGCGGAGGAGGTCCTGGGCATGCCGGTCCGCCGCGGCCTGCCCCGCGGCATCGGCGGCCTGGTGGACGTGGTGAAGAGCCCCATGTACGCCACCGCGGTCGGGCTCGTCATCTACGGCGCCCGGCAGCAGGAGGGGAGCCCCTACTTCAAGATCCGGGAGGAGAACGTCTACCGGAAGGTCAAGAGCCGCATGAAGGACTGGCTCGGCGAGATCTTCTAGCCGCGGAGAGCGTCATGATCGAGACCACCGACAGGCAGGATGCGGCGAGGATCAAGGTCGTGGGCGTGGGCGGAGGCGGAGGCAACGCCATCAACACCATGGTGGCCGCCCGCCTGGAGGGCGTGGAGTTCATCGCCGCCAACACCGACGTGCAGGCGCTCCAGGCGAACCGGGCCGGGGTGAAGATCCAGCTGGGCCGGAGCGCCTCCCGGGGGCTCGGGGCCGGGGCGAACCCGGAGGTGGGCAGGGCCGCCGCCCTGGAGGAGCGGGACGCCGTCGCCGCCGCCCTGGAGGGCGCGGACATGGTGTTCGTCACCGCGGGCATGGGGGGCGGCACCGGCACGGGCGGCGCGCCGGTGGTGGCCGACCTGGCCAAGCAGACCGGCGCCCTGACCGTGGGGGTGGTGACCAAGCCCTTCCTCTTCGAGGGGAACCGGCGGCGCAAGCAGGCGGAGGCGGGGATCGCCGAGCTGCGCACGGCGGTGGACACGCTCATCGTCATCCCGAACCAGCGGCTCCTCTCGGTGGCGGGCGAGAACATGTCGCTCGCCGACGCGTTCAAGCGGGCCGACGAGGTCCTCCTCAACGCCGTGCAGGGCATCTCGGACCTCATCACGGTGCACGGGCTCGTCAACGTGGACTTCGCCGACGTCCGGACCATCATGAGCGAGCAGGGCATGGCGCTCATGGGGACCGGCCGCTCCACCGGCGCGCGGCGCGCGCTGGAAGCCATGCAGGCGGCCATCAGCTCGCCGCTCCTCGAGGACGTCACGCTCGATGGCGCCACGGGCCTCCTCGTCAACATCACCGGCGGGCCGAGCCTCACCCTCCACGAGGTGAACGAGGCCATCTCCATGGCCCAGGCCGCCTCCGATCCGGACGCCAACATCATCTTCGGCTCGGTGGTGGACGACTCCCTGGGCGACGAGGTGAAGATCACGGTCATCGCCACCGGCTTCCAGGGGCGGGACGCGCCGCGGACGCGGCCGGTGCAGGTGCCCGCCCAGGTGGCCGCGCCCGCGCCCGCCCGGCGGCCCCCGCCGCCCGTGCCGGCTCCGGCCCCGGCCGAGCCGAGGAAGGAGCCCGCGCCCATCCGGCTCGCCACCCCGGCCGCGCCGGCGGTGGTGCGCGCTCCGGCGACGCGCCGGGAGACGGGGCCCTACCGGCCCCTCGACGACGACCAGTACGACATCCCCACGTTCCTGCGGCGCGGTCCGCAGGGGCGGGAGTAGGCCGGGGCTCTCACGATTCGTCACAAGCCGGGTAGGCCGAGGCGCAATGCGCTTCACGCCCACGGGACCCGCGGGGGAGGCCTTCCCTTCGGCGCTCCGCGACTCACGCGGCAGGGTCCGGCCGCCGATCCCGTCCGCTCCCGCCGGCGTCGACGCCCTGCCAGCCCGCGCCGGTGCCGCCGGATCGCAGCGGCTGGACCGGCGTCGCCGCCGGTCCGATCCCCAGGCTAGACGCCCTTCCGCGTTCGAGCGCTCCGCGCCTCAGGCAACGCCCCCCGCGGGTCCCTGTTCCGCCGACGGCTGCGTTCTCGGCGCGGCGAGACCCGGGTCCGCGCCGCGCAGCGAGCCGTTGGCGAGGGCCTGGGCTCGTTCGCGCCGCGTCGGAAGGCTGCTGCCGGGAAGGCTCGCCGCCAGATCCGACGAATGACCGGGGCCCGGGGCTTTCGCCGTCAGGACGTTCGGTCGAGCGGAACGCCGCAGTCGCTGCACGCGTCGAACCCCTGCCGGAACCGGGCGCCGCAGAGCGGGCAGGAGCCGGAGAGGCCGGGGGCGATCGGCGTGGGAGCGACCGCCGCGGCGCGGTCCAGGCCCGCCGCGGCGAGCGCCCGCTCGAGCGACCGCACCCGGGCGTCCCAGGTCGCCGCCAGCTCGGCCGGCGCCGCCGCCCGCGCGAAGCCGGCCCGCCGGATCTCGCGGCCGGCCAGGACCCGCAGGTCCTCCGGCGCGAGCAGGGCCGCGGCCACCGCCGTCGCGTCGAACCGCGCGTAGAGGCCGCGCGACAGGTGCACGAGCGGGTGGAGGGCCGCCACCGGGTAGAGGAGGAGGTGCAGCGCCCCCGCCGCGGCCCGGCCGGTCGCCGCCCCGCAGGAGCGGAGCATGGCGAAGGCCAGGGCGACCTCGACCGCCACGGCGGTCGCGATGCCGGCCAGCGCGGCCCAGAGCGGCACCGGCGCCCGGAGCGGCGTCCACACCCCGAGCGGCAGGATCACGAACGTCGAGAGCCAGGCGAGCGTGGCCAGGGCGCGCAGCGGGACGAGGAAGGGGCGCTGGCGGGCCCGCAGGGCCCGGGCCGCCTCCGGGTCGCCCCGCGCCGCCGCGTGCGCCTCGATCAGGTCGGGGCGCTCGCGCTCCGGGGCGGCGGCCAGCGCGGCCAGGTCCCGGCGGAGCGCCTCCGCCTCCTCGGCGGTGGGCGCCACGGCCAGGAGGCGCCCCGCCGCCTTCACCTTCCGTCCCTCTCGCTCCGGGGCGCCCAGCGACGCGAGCGGGACCGCCTCGAGCCGCCCGCCGTCGATCACCGGCGGGTCGGCGCGCGCCCAGGGATCGAGGAGGTAGAGCCGGCCCGGCGAGGCGAGGAACGGCAGGTCGTGCACCGCCACCACCTCGTCGAGGGGCGAGAGGCCGAGCAGGTGCAGGCCCGGGCGGAGGACGCGGAAGCGTCCTCCGCGCGAGGCGAAGAGGAGCTGGCCCCGCCGCGTCTGGGCGAGGCCGTCGAGCACGAGGAACGCCAGGATCCAGGGCAGGATCTCGGCGACGAGCGCGTACATGCCTCCCGGTGCTCCGGCCCAGGGAGGTCTACACGCCCTGGTCGGTGCGGCCGGCCGTGGCGCTCCCCTTGCCGCGCAGGGCGTTCCAGCCCTTGGCGAGGCCGGCGCCGACCGCCGCCACGCCCACCACCACCAGCTTCCAGGCCTTGCCCAGGAACTTGAGGACCACGGCCAGGAGGCCGGTCTTCACCGCGGCGGCGCCGGCGCCGGCCGCCACCAGGGCGGTGAGGCCGTAGGCGGCCACCTTGTCGCCCGGAACCCACTCGGCGTAGGTCTGGCCCGGCTTGTAGGAGAGGGCCTCGATCACCCGGTCCACCTGCGGCTTCGCCGACGCGAGGTTCTTCGGGTCGTCCACCAGCGTCACCGACATCACGCCGGCGCGTCCCAGCACGCGGACGTTGTAGTTCACCACCTGCTCGCCCTTGTCGTCCTTGGCCAGCACCGCCCAGGTGAGGTTGTGCGTGCGCGGGTCGTAGCGGGGCGGCTCCGACCAGCCCACCACGTGCAGGGCGTCCCCGCCCAGCTTCTTCCGCTCGTCGTTCGCCTCCTCCGTCGCCTCGGTGATGGACTCGAGCAGGGCGTCGGCGTCGATCTCGTCCTTCTCGTCGTCCTTCACGTAGCCGACGTCGTTCCACTCGAAGACGATGAACCAGCTCTCGTCCTCCGCCTTGGAGGTGACGAGGCCCACCTCGGTGCCGTCCGGGACGTTCCCGGCGCGCTCGAGCAGGCGCTGGGTGTCCTTCTCGCCCGCGAAGACGAGCCCCTCGGGGAGCTTCAGGGCGGCGACGTTCTTGCCGACGTCCACCTCGGTCGGGCCCTCGGTCCACTGGATGGGCTGCTGCTCCTCCTCCGCGAAGGCGGGCGCGGCGGCGAGCGCGAGCGCCAGGGCGGCCGCCAGGCGGGCCGCGGTACGGCTGGTCATGTCCGGTGTCTCCCCTCGCGCCGGGTGAGGTGGGGCGCGCATCCTTTCCATGCCGGAAGCGACCTCGACCTGGCAAGTTCCCGGCGGACGCACACTGTGCGCGCCGGCGCACCCGGCGTGACGCTCGGGACCCCTCGCCCGCGCTCAGGGGGCGGGCGGCGGGGGCGGCTCGTCGGGGAGATCGGCGGCCGGGGAGCCGGAGAGGCCCAGCCGGTCTGCGATGGGCGCCTGGGCGTCGAGGACCAGCCGGACGAGATCCGGGAGCGGCATCCCGATCTCCTCGGCGCCGCGCCGGATGTACTCGCGGTCCACCGAGCGGGCGAAGGCCTTCTCCTTCATCCGCTTGAGCACGCTCTCCACCGGCACGTCCGCCACCTTCTTCGACGGGCGCACGAGCGCGCAGGCCCCCACGAACCCGGACAGCTCGTCGGCCGCCAGGATGGCCTTCTCGAGCGGGCTCTCCCGGGCGATGTTCGTGTAGAAGGCGTGGCTGCCGACCGCGCGCACCATCCGCTCCGGCCAGCCGCGCTGGCGCAGGATCTCCATCCCGCGCCAGACGTGGTCCTGCGCGGTGGGGTACCGCTCGTAGTCGAAGTCGTGGAGGAGGCCGACCACCCCCCAGGTCTCGATCTCGGCGGGGTCCGCGATCCCCGCCCGGCGGGCCAGGGCGCGCATGGAGGCCTCCACCGAGAGGGCGTGGCGGCGGAGCGGCTGCGACTGCGTGAACTCGCACAGCAGGGCCCACGCCGCGGCGCGGGAGGGGACCGGATCGGGCATGCCCTATTCTAGCCGTCGCGCCCGGTGCCGGCCGTGCTACGGATACCGCGGAGGAGGCGGCCATGGCGGAGGGACGAGGCGGCATCACCCCCGGAGGCGAAGACCTCCGGCGCGCCCTGAAGTGGCTCTCCGAGCGCCGGCTCGAGGACCCCAAGGCGCCGCGGGCGAAGCTCGTGGACGAGGCCGCCCTGCGCTTCGACCTCTCCCCGGTGGAGGTGGAGTTCCTGCTG
>DATIUR010000059.1:0-2145 GCA_035466675.1 Anaeromyxobacteraceae bacterium
GGTCCTCGACGGGGCGATCCTGTTCCTCGAGGACGTGGGGGAGAAGCCGTACCGGATCGACCGCGACCTGACCCAGCTCCGGCTGGCCGGCGCGCTGGACCGCCTGGCCGGGGTGGCGGTGGGACAGCTCTGCGGGTGCGACGACGCCGGGGTGGAGGGGATGGCCGTGGTGCGGGAGGCGGTCGCGGCGCTCGGGGTGCCGGCCATCGAGGGCCTGCCCGCCGGCCACGAGGACCGGAACCTCGCCCTCCCGCTCGGCGCGCGCGCCACCCTGGTCGCGCCCGGGCCGGGCTCCGGCGACGAGGGGCCGCCGCGCCTGCTCTTCGACGAGGGAGGGGTCCGATGACGGAGATCCCCGCGCTTTCGGTGGCGCTCGAGGCCGGCCGGCGAGCCGGGATCGCGCCGGCCCTCTCGGCGGCGGTGCTCTCCGGCGGCAAGCTCGTGCACGCGAGCTGGCACGGCGAGATCCCGGACCCCGAGCCCCGGCCGCTCCGGCGCGACGACCTCTTCGACGGCGCCTCGCTCACCAAGGTTCTGGCCACCGCCACGCTGGCGGCCATCCTGGTGGACGAGGGCGCCCTCGACCTCGACGCCCCGGCGGCCCGGTGGCTTCCCGGCTTCGAGCGGGAGGGGAAGGATCGCGTCACGGTCCGCAACCTGCTCGCGCACGCGAGCGGGCTCCCCTGGTGGCGGCCCTACCACGAGCGGGCCGCCGCCGACCCGGTGGCGGGGCTGGCCTTCCTTCCTCCCGGGCGGCGGCCGCCGGCCGGCGCGCTCCGGGAGGCCTTCGCCCGCGGGCGGGAGATCGTGCGCGAGTCGGTGCTGGCGGAGCGGCTGGAGGCGGAGCCGGGGACCCGGGCCGTCTACGGCGACCCGGCCTACCTGGCCCTGGGCTTCGTCGTGGAGGCGGCCGGCGGGGAGCCCCTGGCGCGGCTCGCCGGGAGGCGCGTCTTCGGGCCGCTCGGGCTCGCCTCGACCCTGTTCCGGGATGGGCTCGACCCGGACGGCGCCGGGGCGGGCGCGGCCGGGCGGTCCTTCGCGCCGTGCCGGCGCTCGGCGCCGCGCGGGGGCGAGGTGGTGCAGGGGGCGGTGGACGACGACAACGCCTGGGCGGTGGGAGGCGCCGCGGGGCACGCGGGGCTCTTCTCGACGGCGACGGACGTGGCGGCCATCGGGCAGGCCTGGCTCGAGGCGGTGGACGGCAGGCGGACGGTGGTGCCGGGCGTCACGGCGCGCGAGTTCGTCCGGCTCGACCCGACGCCCTCGAGCGGGCGCGCGCTGGGCTGGGACACGCCGTCGCGGGGCTCCACCAGCCTGGGGACGCGCCTGGGGCGGGGCCGGCGCGGGGCCATCGGGCACCTCGGGTTCACCGGGACGTCGCTGTGGATCGACCTCGACCGCGAGGTGGTGGTGGCCCTGCTCACGAACCACTGCCATCCGGCCGGTCCGGACCGGCCGCGCATGCTGGAGTTCCGCCGGGGGTTCCACGACGCGGTGGCTGACGCATTGGGGGTCTGAGGCGAGGCTCCTGGCTCCGGGCCACAGGCTACGGCAGAGACCGCGCCGGCGTGCCCGATGCCTTTCCCGGTGCCTGGAGCCCGAAGCCTGCAGCCCGACGGAGCGCACGTGATCGACTGGTCCACCGTCAGCCGCATCCACCTCATCGGCGTGGCCGGCACGGGCATGGGCTCGTTCGCCGGGATGCTGGGCGCCGCCGGCCACCAGGTGACCGGCTCGGACGAGAACGTCTACCCCCCCATGTCCACGCAGCTCGAGCGCTGGGGCATCGAGGTGATGACGCCCTACCGGGCCGAGAACCTCGACCGCGCCCGGCCGGACCTGGTGATCGTCGGGAACGTCGTGCGCCGGGTGAACCCGGAGGCGACGGCGATGCGCGAGCGCGGCCTCGCCCACCGCTCCTTCCCGCAGGCGCTGGGCGAGCGGTTCATCGCGCCGCGCCACGGCGTGGTGGTGGTGGGCACGCACGGCAAGACCACCACCTCCGCGATGATGGGCGCCCTCCTGCACCACGCCGGCCGCGACCCGTCGTTCCTGGTGGGAGGCGTCACGCGCGACTTCGACTCGAACTTCCGCCTGGGGGGCGGCCCGCACTTCGTGGTCGAGGGCGACGAGTACGACACCGCC
>DATIUR010000060.1:0-2604 GCA_035466675.1 Anaeromyxobacteraceae bacterium
TCGGGCGCCCACCGGTCGAAGGCCAGCTTGGCCGAGAGCCCGAAGGCGATGAAGGCCACGAACCCCACGATGGCGGCCCGCTTGACGAGGTCGATGGAGGCCCGGGTGGCGAGCCGCGCCGCGAGCGCGTCGTGCTCGGCGCGCAGGGCGCCTGGATCGGCGGCGGGATCGTGCACCGGAGCGGCGGCGCTCATGGGCCCGACTTTCTACCCCCGCCCGAAGCGTCCGGCAATCGCGTCCTGGACGGCCCCCAGCGTGGCGGGAAGCCGGACCGCCGGGTTCCCGAGCGGCGAGGCGACCCCTGGGAGCGTGCCCTCGTGGTAGCCGACCTTGAAGTCCGAGAACTTGAGCCCGTGGGCGGTGGAGACCACCACCACCCGCTCGCCGCGGCGCACCGTGCCCCGCGCGGCCAGCTTCTCCAGCGCGGCCAGGGCAACCCCGGTGTGCGGGCAGGTGAAGAGCCCGGCCCGGTCCGCCCGGGCCGCGGCGTCGGAGAGCTCCTGCTCGCTCGCCTGCTCGACGATCCCGTCGAGCGCCTCGAGCGCCCGCAGCGCCCGCCGGGCCGAGACCGGCGCGCCGATCTGGATGGCGGAGGCGAGGGTCCTGCCGGCGGCCACCGGCTTCACCTCCACGTCGGCCCGGGGCGGCCGGCCCGCGCCGGTGGTGGCGAGCCAGAGCGGGTTGGCGCGCTCGGCCTGGGCCACCACCAGGCGGGGGAGCCGTTCCACCACGCCGAGCGCCTTCATGAGCTGGAACCCCTTGCCCACCGCGCTGGCGTTCCCCAGGTTGCCGCCGGGGATGACGATCCAGTCGGGGGCCCTCCAGCCGAGCTGCTGGGCGATCTCGATGGAAGCGGTCTTCTGCCCCTCGATGCGGAGCGAGTTCATCGAGTTCGCGAGGTAGATGTCCTTCGTCTGGCTCAGCTCCTTCACCACCCGCATGCAGCCGTCGAAGTCGGTGTCGAGCTCCAGGACCAGCGCGCCGTTGGCGATGGGCTGGACGAGCTGCGCCGTCGAGATCTTGCCGCGCGGCAGCAGCACCACGCTCGGGATCCCGGCCGCCGCGCAGTAGGCGGAGAGCGCGGCCGAGGTGTCCCCGGTGGAGGCGGCCGCCACCGCCCGGACCGGCCGGCCCCGCGCGCGCATCTCCTTCACCGCCGAGACGAGGACCGTCATGCCCAGGTCCTTGAAGGACCCGGTGTGCGTGACGCCGCACTCCTTCACCCAGACGTCGTCGAGGCCGATCTCGCGGGCGTAGCCGTCCACCCGGAGGAGCGGGCTCCCGCCCTCGTACATGGAGACCACGTTCTCGAGGGCGAGCTGGGGGTAGACCCACTCCTTCTTGCCCCACACGCCCGAGCCGAGCGGCCACGGGCCGATCTTGAAGCGGCCGTCGAAGAGGGCGCGCCACTCCTCCGCGGACCGGGCGCGGAGGGCGCGCTCGTCGTGCTCGACCTCGAGCAGGCCGCCGCACCGCGGGCAGGTGTAGACCACCTCGGTCAGATCGAGGCGGACGTCGCACCCGTCCGCGCAGCGGAACCAGGCCTGGAAGGATCGGTCGAGGTCGCCGGGAGTGGCCATGAGGCCCGCCAATCTGCCGGCCGGCGCCTCGCTTGGCAAGGGCCGGGAGCGCCCGCGACCGATCGGATCAGAGGACCCGGTCTGGCGGGACGAGCCGCGCCCCGCAGGTCGGGCAGACCACCCCGGTGGCCGGCACGCCGCAGGAGGAGCAGAGCTGCGGGCCCGGCGCCCCGTCGTCGAATAGGATGTCGAGCACCGGCTCGTAGACGGGCAGGCGCATCCCGCAGCGGCCGCACACCCGATCGCCGGGCTGGGCCGGCGTCCGGCAGTAGCGGCAGGTGACGTCGGCCGGCAGCGCGGTCGGTCCGTCGTCCGGGATCCCCTCGACGGCGGTGTGCTCCACGCCCGGGACCTCCTCGCCCTCCGCGTCCACCGGCGCGGCCCGGGTCGGCTCGACTCCCGGCACGGTCTCCTCGACCACGTCCACGGGGTCGGCGCGGGTGCGCTCCAGGTCCGGCATGGTCGTCTCGGGCGCGTCCACCGGGGCGAGGCAGGTGGACTCGAGCCCTTCCACCGGCGCGACGTACGGGATCCCGGCGGGACCGAAGACGAGCCGCCGGCCGCACAGGTCGCACTCCGTGCCCGAGGCCTGGGCGTGCTCGCAGACGGGGCAGACGATCACGGCGCCAGTCTAGCCCAGGTGCGCGGGTGGCCGGCTATCCCACCCTCACGCCGCCCTCGCCTCGTCCCTCGCGCCGGCCGGCTCCGGTCGGGCGGGCCCCGCGCCGGCGGTGAACGGCTCCCCGTCCACCTCCCAGACGAGCCCGTCCGGCGCCGTTCCCCGCACCCGCAGGAAGCCCCCGTGGATAGCCCGCAGGTGGTGGCAGGCGCAGATCGAGATCAGGTTCTCGTCCTCGTCGCCCCCGCCCCAGGACCGGTAGGCCACGTGGTGCACGTGCGTCCCGAGCTTGCTGCACCCCGGCACCTGGCAGCGGCCCCGGTCCCGCTCCTTCACCTTCCGCGACCGCGTCCGGAGCTTCTTCACGTACGGCGTCCACGTCTCCAGGAAGTGCCGCGCCACCCG
>DATIUR010000061.1:0-7200 GCA_035466675.1 Anaeromyxobacteraceae bacterium
GGAGGCCACCGACAGCGCCATGCTGGCGTTCTGCTCGACGAGCAGGATCCCGGTGCCCTCCTCGCGGTTGATGCGCTGGATGATCTCGAAGATCTCCTCGACCAGCAGCGGCGAGAGGCCGAGGGACGGCTCGTCGAGGAGCATGAGCTCGGGGCGCGCCACCAGCGCGCGGCCGATGGCGAGCATCTGCTGCTCGCCGCCGGAGAGGAGCCCGCCGAGCCCCCTGCGCCGGTCGGCGAGCCGCGGGAAGTACGCGTAGACCCGCTCGACGTCCCGCGCGAGGTCGCCGCGCGCGCGGCGGGCGTACGTCGCGCAGAGCAGGTTCTCCTCGACGGTGAGCTCCTCGAAGACGTGCCGCCCCTCCCGCACCTGGAAGACGCCGCGGTGGGCGATCTGGTGCGGGAGGAGGCCGGCGAGGTCCTCGCCGCGGTAGAGGACGGCGCCCGCCGCGATGTCCCCGTCCTCGAGCGGCAGGAGCCCGGAGATGGCCTTGAGCGCCGTGGTCTTGCCCGCGCCGTTCGCGCCGAGGAGCGCCACGATGCGCCCCTCGGGCACGGACAGGGACAGCCCCTTCAACACCTGGATGGTGTGGTGGTACACGACCTCCAGGTTGTTCACGGCGAGGAGCGGGGGCGGCGCGGGTGTCGTCATCGGGAGGGCTACTTCACGTAGATCCAGTCGGAGGCGGGCTCGAACATCGCCTTCTGCACGTTGGCCTTGTAGACGCGCCCCACCGCCGCCTTGTTGTTCACGAAGGTCACCTTCCCGGTGAGGCCGCCCGTATCCCAGTCCTTGATGGTGGCGAGCGCGTCCTTCAGGTTGTCGCCGGTGACGGGCTTCTTCGCGGCGACCACGCGGCGGACGACCTCGACGTAGATCATCCCGGTGAACCAGCCCTGGATGTACGAGTTCGGGCGGTAGGTCACCTCGGGGTGCGCCTTCTTGTTGTACTCGCGCATGGCGGCGACGGCCGGCGCGTCCTCCCACCAGTAGGCGTAGGGGTTCACGCCCATGTAGCCCTCGGCGTCGGGCCCGAGCTTGTCGATGATGGCCTTGTCCATCGACCAGAAGGTGCTCATGAAGGTGGTCTCGAGGCCGTGGTCGCGCGCGGCGCGGATCACCTCGGGGATGGGCGCGAGCACGTAGCCCTGGAAGATGACGTAGTCGGGCTGCGCCTTCTTGAGGGCGAGCACCTCGGTGGTGACGTCCACCGCGGCGACCTTCGTCACGATCTCCGCGACCACGTCGATGCCGAGCGCGTTCGCCCGGTCCTTCGCCCAGGCGATGGGGTCCTTGCCGAACTCGGTGTCGCTGTAGAAGAAGGCGACCTTCGGCTTCCCCTTCTTCGGGTGCTTGGCGATGTAGTCGAGCAGGATGCCGAACTGGTCGGAGTAGGTCGGCCCGGAGACGAACGAGTAGGGGTGGTGCTTCGGATCGGCGAGCTCGGACGAGAACGAGGTCGAGCCGTAGAGCACCTTGTACCGGGAGTTCAGCTCGGGGGCGATGGCCTTCCCCTGGCCGGTCGACTCGCCGTACATGATCACCGGCGAGTGCTGGGCCATCATCTTCTTGAAGGTGGCCACCGCCTTCTCGGTGTCGTAGCCGGTGTCCTCGTAGATGTAGACGAGCTTCTTCCCCTTCACGATCCCCCGCTCGTTCGCGTAGGCGAGGTAGTCCGCCAGCCCCGCGTTGAGCTGCGCGCCGGCGAAGGCGAAGCGCCCGGTGATGGGCTGGCAGGCGCCGATCCGGATCTCCTCGTCGGCCGCGCGGGCCGACGGCGCGGCGAGGGCGCAGATCGCCGCGAAGAGGAGCTTCGTCGTGGGGCTGGACCTCATGGGTGCACCTCCATCGGTTCGGTTCACTTCGGGAACGGCCACAGCGCGAAGAAGCGGCGGATGCGGTTCACGATCTCGGCGAGCCCGTGCGGCTCGAAGACGAGGAATCCCACGATCATCACCCCGAAGACGATGTCCCGCATCGGGTAGAACCAGGTCATCGCCTCGGGCGAGATCCGCTGGGCGAGCTGGGTGAGCGAGCGGAGCCCCTCGGGGACGAGCGTCACGAAGATGGTCCCGTAGAGGGTCCCCTGGATCGTGCCCAGCCCGCCCACGATGATCATGGCCAGGTACTGGATGGAGAGCGAGAGGGGGAAGCTCTCCGGCGTCACCACCTTGGCGAAGTAGACGAAGAGGCCTCCCGCGATCCCGGCGTAGGTGCTCGAGATCATGAAGGCCAGGATCTTGGTGCGGAACAGGTTCACGCCCATCAGCTCCGCCGACAGGTCGTGGTCGCGCACGGCGACGAAGGCGCGCCCGATCCGGGTGCGGAACAGGTTGGCCGCCCCGTAGGCGTGCGCGGCCGCCAGCCCCACCACCAGGAAGTAGGTGCGCCGGTCGGTGTCGAACGCGAACCCGAACAGGCTCGCCGGCGCCACGTTGACCCCCCGGATGCCCCCGGTCACGCCGGTCCAGTTGGTGAACACCCACTCGAAGATCACCTGGGCGGCCAGCGTGGCGATGGCGAGGTAGAGCCCCTTGATGCGCAGCGACGGCACGCCCACCACCGCCCCGGCCAGGCAGGCCGCCGCCCCGCCCGCGGGCACCGCCACCCAGAACGGCGCAGCGAAGCGGGTGGCCGCCACGGCGGCGGCGTAGGCGCCCACTCCCATGAAGGCGGCGTGGCCGAGCGAGATCTGGCCGGTGTAGCCGGTGAGGATGTTGAGGCCCAGCGCGCCGATGGCGAGCACGCCCACCAGGTTGGCGAGGTAGAGCAGGTAGTCGCCGGCCAGGAAGGGGAAGGCCGCCAGCACGGCCAGGAGGACGCCCAGCCAGGCCCGGGCCGGGGGCGTGCGGAAGAGCGCCTCGTCGGCGGCGTAGCTCTCCTTGAAGTCGCCGATGCGCAAGGGTCAGAGCCTCTCGATGTCGCGGGTCCCGAAGAGGCCGTAGGGGCGGATCATGAGGATGAGGACGAGCGCCACGAACGGCGCCACCTCCTTCACGCCCGCGCCCGGGAGCAAGGGATCGAGGTAGCCGCCCGCCAGGTTCTCCAGGATCCCCACCACCACGCCGCCCACCAGCGCGCCGGCGATGCTGTCGAGCCCTCCCAGGATCACCACCGGGAAGATTCGCAGGCCCACCGCCCCGAGCTGGGGGCTGATGCCGCCGATGGTGCCGATCACGATCCCGGCCAGCGCGGCGGTGACCGCCGCCAGCATCCAGGACATCGAGAACATCCGGCGGATGTCGATGCCCATCCCGAAGGCGGTCGCCTGGTCGGCGGCGGTGGCGCGCATGGCAGTCCCGGTGCGGGTGAACCGGAACATGAGCGCCAGGGCGCCGATGGCGCCCAGGGCGACCAGGAACGGGTAGACGTGGCGCGAAGGCAGCAGCACCGGTCCGATCTCGAGCACCTTGCGGGGGAAGATGGGCGGGTAGGTCCGGTACTCCCCGGTCCAGACGATCTGCGCCAGCCCCCGGAAGATCGAGCTGAGCCCGATGGTCACCATGATGACCGAGATGGCCCGCTGCCCCATGAGCGGGCGCAGCACCACGCGCTCCACCACCGCGCCCACCGCCGCCGCTCCCAGGGCGGCGGCGAGCAGCGCCGCGGCGAAGGGGAGCCGGACCGCGGTCATCGCCGTCCAGGCGAAGAAGGCGCCGATCATCATCAGCTCGCCGGTTGCGAAGTTGATGACGCCGGTGGCCTTGTAGACCACCACGAAGCCGATGGCGATGAGGGCGTAGATGCCCCCGGTGACGACGCCGCTCGCCACGAGCTGGAGGAAGTGGTCCATCGCGACCGCCTACCGGCTCGTCCCCAGGTACGCGGCCACCACGTCCGGGCTGGCCTGCACCTCCGCCGGCGTCCCCTCGGCGATCTTCTCCCCGAAGGAGAGCACCACCACCTTCTCGCAGAGGTCCATCACCACCCCCATGTCGTGCTCGATGAGCACGACGGTCACGCCGCGCTGCTCCTGCACGTCGAGGATGAAGCGGGCCATGTCCTCGGTCTCCTCCTCGGTCATGCCGGCGATGGGCTCGTCGAGGAGGAGCAGGCGCGGCCGCATGGCCAGGGCGCGGGCCAGCTCCACCCGCTTCCGGAGCCCGTAGGCCAGGCTGCCCACCTTCCGCCGGCGAAGGTGCTCGATCTCGAGGAAGTCGAGGATCTCCCGCTCCACCTCCTCGCGAAGGCGCCTCTCCTCCCGGCGCGCCGCCGGGGAGAAGAGCAGCGCCTGGAAGACGTTCACGCCGAGGTGGGCGTGCGCGCCCAGCTTCACGTTGTCGAGCACCGTCATGCCCTCGAAGAGGGCGATGTTCTGGAAGGTGCGGGCGATGCCCAGCGCGGGGCGGCGGTCCGCGGGCACCCGCGTCACGTCGCGTCCCTCGAGCAGGATCCGGCCCCGCTGCGGCCGGTAGAAGCCGGCCACGGAGTTGAGCAGGCTCGTCTTGCCGGCGCCGTTCGGCCCGATCACCCCGGTGATGGAGCCCTTTCGGACCGTGAACCCCACGTCGGAGAGCGCCTGGAGCCCCCCGAAGGACAGGAACAGCCCCTCGACGGCGAGGGCCGGCGGGTTCTCCGGTCCGGCCGGCGCAGTCCGCGCCTCCGGGGTGGTCGATTCGTCGGCGATGACGCGGGATTCTGCCGGCACCCCAGCGGGTGCGTCAATCGGCCCCGCCCGGGGCGGTTGCCTGCACGTGAAAGGCGGGCGCCGGCCCCGGCCCGCGCCCCCCTACCCGGCCGGCGCGCCGAGCCCGAGCAGCCCCGGCAGCGCGGAGAGGTCGCGGATCTCCGCGTCGGGCGCCATGGGGATGCGCTCCTTGGGCTGGCCGGCCCGGTTGCACCACGCCACCCGGAGGCCGAAGGCCTTCGCGCCGAAGGCGTCCCACGCGTTCGCCGAGACGAAGCCGATCTTCTCCTTGGGCTCGCCCAGGCGGTCCACCGCCAGCCGGTAGACGGAGGGATGCGGCTTGTAGACGCCCACCTCCTCGACGGAGAGCACCGTGTCGACGAGGCCCGCGATCCCGGCGTGGCTCGCCGCCGAAGCCAGCATGTCGGGAGAGCCGTTCGAGAGGATGGCCGAGCGGATCCCGGCCGCCCGCAGTCGCGCCAGCACCGTCATGACCTCGGGGAAGGGCGCCAGCCGGTCGTAGAGCCCCAGGAGCCGGTCGCGCAGGGCGGCGTCGGCGATCCCCAGCGACTCGAGCGCGAAGTCGAGCGCGTCCCCGGTCACCCGCCGGAAGTCGGCGTGGCGGCCCATCAGGCTCCGGAGCCAGGTGTACTGGAGCTGCTTCGCCCGCCAGGTCTCGGCGAGCGGCGCCCAGCGGTCCCCCAGCGCGTCCTTCGCGGCCGCGGCCGCGCTCGCCACGTCGAAGAGCGTGCCGTACGCGTCGAAGGCGACTGCGGCCACGCCGGCGAGCGGAGGCCCGGGCATGTCGCCCATGCTCTCCGCCCGGCGGCCGGATGACAAGTTTCGTGCGGGGCCTACGCCGTCTGGACCGCGATGGTCCGGGGCCGCGCCTCTTCCCGCTTGGGGAGCGTCACGGTGAGCACGCCCGCCTCGTAGCGGGCCTCGACCTTGCCGGCGTCCACCGTCTTCGGCAGCCGGAACGACCGGAAGAAGGCGCCGTAGGCGCGCTCGGCGCGGTGCACCGAGGTGCCCTCGGCCGGCTCGGCCCACTTCCGCTCGGACTTCACGGTCAGGACGTCGTTCTCCACCTGCAGCTCGATGGCCTTGGGGTCGTGCCCGGGCAGGTCCAGGGTCACCAGGAAGGCCGCGTCGCTCTCGGACACGTCCGCGGCCGGGCAGTTCCCGTACCCGCTCCAGGCGCCGGCGTGCGGCGTGGCGATGTCGTTCATGAGGCGATCCACCTCGGCGGTGAGGCTGGCGAGCGCGTTCTCCGGGGTCCTCCACAGGGTCAGCATGTGCGTCTCCTCCTCCGTCTCTCTGGTTCGGAATGTCCCGTCGCACCCGAGGTAAGTCCTCCCCGGGGGCTGTCAAGCGCGGCGGCGCCGGGTTGTGGAAATCCCGGGGCCGTCCTAAGGAGTCCGGGTGCAGCCCCTGCCCATCGACCCGCTCCTGCCGGAGATCGTCCGGGCGCTCCAGTCCGGACGGTCGCTCGTGGTCGAGGCGCCGCCCGGCGCCGGGAAGACCACCCGCGTGCCGGCCGCGCTGCACCGGGCCGGCCTGGCCGGCGAGGGCGAGGTGGTGGTGCTCGAGCCGCGGAGGCTGGCCGCGCGGCTCGCCGCCCGCCGGGTGGCCGAGGAGATGGGGGAGCGGCCCGGGGAGACGGTGGGATGGCAGGTGCGCTTCGAGGAGGTGGCCGGGCCGCGGACGCGCATCCGCTACGTCACCGAGGGCCTGCTCACCCGTCGCCTCCTCTCCGAGCCCACCCTGCCCGGCGTGGGCGCGGTGGTGCTCGACGAGTTCCACGAGCGGAACCTCCCCGGCGACGTCGCGCTGGCGCTCCTGCGCCGGCTGCAGCGCACGGCCCGGCCCGATCTCGGGCTCCTGGTCATGTCCGCCACGCTCGACGCCGGTCCGGTGGCCCGCTTCCTCGAGGCGCCGACCCTCCGCTCGGAGGGCCGTCGCTTCGACGTCGCCGTCGAGCACCTCTCGCCCGAGGAGGCCGCTCGACCGGACGCGCGGCTCGAGGACCTGGTGGCCCGGGCGGTGCGGCGCCTGGTCCGCGAGGGCCAGGGCGGGGACGTGCTCGTCTTCCTGCCCGGCGCGGCCGAGATCCGCCGGGCGCGCGAGGCGCTCGAGGACCTCTCCGCCTCGGCCGGGCTCGACGTCCTGCCGCTCCACGGCGACCTCCCGCCCGAGGAGCAGGACCGGGCGGTCCTGCCGGGGCCGCGGAGGAAGGTGATCCTCTCCACCAACGTGGCGGAGACCTCGATCACGATCGAGGGCGTCGCGGCCGTGGTGGACTCGGGCCTGGCCCGGGTGGCCTCGCACTCGCCCTGGTCCGGCCTCGCCACCCTGGAGGTTCGCAAGGTGAGCCGCGCCTCGGCGGCGCAGCGGGCCGGCCGCGCCGGCCGCACCCGCCCCGGTCGCGTGATCCGGCTCTACACACGGCACGATCACGACACCCGCCGCGCCTTCGAGGTGCCCGAGATCGCGCGCGCCGATCTGGCCGGCGCCGCGCTCGAGCTGTATGGCGCCGGCCTCGCCGGCTTGCCCGCGCTGCGCTGGTACGAGCC
>DATIUR010000062.1:0-3813 GCA_035466675.1 Anaeromyxobacteraceae bacterium
TCGTCTTCCGCGCGCGGACCAGACGGCGCCGGCCGCCGCCCCTCCGGCGCTGAGGGGCGTCGCGCGGGGCTTTCGCTTGACCGCGACCGGACGCCCGCCTAGATTGTGCCGGCTTTTCGCCAGGATCGGTCGATTCGACGACTCGCCTCTCGAGAGGGTGCATGTCGCAAGAGCTCAGCCGCAAGGAGATGAAGGGGCCGGATCGGTTCCAGGCCACGGCCGGGCAGGCGGCCGGCTGGATGGCCGGCCACCGCCGGCTCGTCTTCGCCCTGCTCGCCGCGGCCGGCGCGGCGGTGGTGCTGGCCATCGTCGTCTCCGCCGTCCAGACGCACCGCGCCGAGACCGCCGGCACGGCGCTCTCGGCCGTGTCCGCCGCCCTGGCGGGGCAGGTGTCCGCCGTTCCGCTCCCGGGCGCGCCCGGCCCCTTCTACCCGACCGAGGAGGCGCGCCAGCGCGCCGTGCTCGAGGCGGCCGAGAAGGTCGCGGCCGAGTTCTCGGGAACGCCCGCCGGGCACACCGCCGCCCTGGCCGCGGCCGACGCCCGCTTCAAGCTGGGGGAGTGGGACGCCGCCCTGGCCGGCTACCAGGCCTACGCGGCGGCGGCCGGCAAGGGGGACTCCCTCCTGTTCGGCGCGCTCGAGGGGATCGCGCTGGTCGAGGAAGCGAAGGGCAACGCGGAGGCGGCCGCCCTGGCCTGGGAGCGGCTGGCCCGCGACGCCCCCTCCCAGGCGGCGCGCGCCGATCTGGAGCGGGCGCGCCTCCTGCTTCGCGCCGGGAAGGCCCAGGAGGCCCGGGCCCTGCTCGCCTCCTTCCCCGAGAAGCACGCGGACTCTCCCCTGGTGGCGGAGGCCGCCGAGCGGCTCGCCCGCCTCGGCACGCCGTAGATGCACGCCCTGGCCCTGACCCTGGCTCTGGCCGCGAGCCCCGGCGTGGAGGGCCGGCTCCCGGCCCCGCCGCGGCAGCTGTGGACGATCGCCTGGACTCGCCAGCTGGTCGGCCCCGCCCTGATGGAGTGGATGCCGTCCGAGCCGGGTGGTGCCGCGGTGGACCCGGTCACCGGCCTCGTCCTGGTGGGAACGCGGGACGGCTGGCTCCACGCCCTGCGCCGGGACGGCACCGTCGCCTGGGAATTCCGCGGGGCCGGGCCGTTCGACGCGGTGCCCGCCATCGAGGGCGACACGGTCTACGCCGGTTCGAGCGACGGCCGCATCTACGCCATCGGCGTCGCCACCGGGAAGGAGCGCTGGCGCTACGACGCGAAGGAGGAGCTGGCCACCCGGCCCGCCGTGGCGGGGGGCACCTTGTACGTGGCGAGCCTCCAGGAGACGGTCTTCGCGCTGGACGCGGGCACCGGGGCCTGGAAGTGGCAGTACCGGCGCGAGAAGCCGCAGGGATTCACCATCCGTGGGGCGGCCTCGCCGGTCGTGGGCAAGGGCAAGGTCTACGCGGGGTACGCCGACGGGGCGGTGGTGGCGCTGGATCCGGCCACCGGCGCGGTCCGCTGGCAGCGGCAGGTGGCCCCCCGCGGCGACTTCCTGGACGTGGACTCGATCGTGCTCGGGGACGGGCGCCTGTACGCGGCGGCGTACTCCGGGCTGGTGGTGGCGCTCGACGCCGGGAGCGGCGAGAAGGTGTGGGAGGTCGCCTCGCCGGACGCCAGCCGGGTGGCGGTCTTCCCGGGCACGGTGGTGGCGGTGACCACCCGCGCGGTGACCGCCCTCTCCCCGGTCGACGGCTCGGTGCTGTGGAGCTCCCCGCAGGAGGGGGCGCCCCGCGCCTCGCCGGTCCGGGCCGGGCCCTGGCTGCTCGTCCCCACCGGCCCCGGCGGGCTGAGCGTGCTCGAGCTCGCGAGCGGGCGGCCGCTTCGCCTGCTCGATCCGGGATCGGGCGTGACCGCCGAGCCGGCCGTGGTGGGGTCGCGGGTGTACGTGCTGTCCAACCGGGGCCGCCTGCTCGCCCTCGACCTTCGCTAGCGGTGCGCAGGGCGACGGTGGTGGCGGCGGTGGTGCGGCGCGGGGATCGGATCCTCGTGACGCGCCGCCACGACCGGGCCGAGCGGGGAGGGCAGTGGGAGTTCCCCGGCGGCAAGGTGGAGCCCGGAGAGGCCGAGCCCGACGCCCTCCGGCGCGAGATCCGGGAGGAGCTCGGCTGCGGCGTCGCCGTGGGGCCGCTCATCCTGCGGCACGCCCACCGCTACCCCGACCTCGAGGTCGAGCTCGCCTTCTACGCCTGCACGCTGGAGGCGGGAGAGGAGCCGCAGGCCCTCGGCGTGGCCGCCGTCGAGTGGGCCCTGGCCGGGACGCTCGCGTCCTACGACTTCTGCGAGGCGGACGTCCCGGTGCTGCCCGCGCTCGAGCGGGGCTGACCCGCCGCACCTACCTTCGCCGCCGCCGCGGTGGAGGCGGGGGCGGATCCCCGGCCACCACCAGGGCGAACGAGGCGGGCGCCAGGGCCCGGCCGCCGCCGTCGCGCGGGGCGGGCAGGGCGATCCCCTCGAGCCTCAGCTCGTAGCGGGCGGCCGGCAGGAGAGGCGCCGAGGGGGCCAGGGTCAGGGCCGTGGCGCCGCCCACCTCGCGCGAGGAGCTGCAGGGAACGAGCGCATCGCGATCGTCGAGCAGGACCAGCCGCACGTCGGGGAGCGCGGCGGAGAGCTCGACGCGGAAGGTGGCGGCCGGATCGACCACGTTCTCGGTCCCGGCGGCGAGCGGCGAGGGTCCGGCCGGCTCGAGCGCCACCGCGGACAGGATGGGGAGCGGCCCCGGCGCGGGCGGCTCGACCTTCGCCGCCTCGGCCGGAGCGGCGCCGGGTCCGGGCGGTGCCGCGGGCGGGGCGCCGTCGGGCCGGCACGCGCCGAGCGCGAGGAGTCCGAGGAGGAGCGGGATGGGGCGGCGGACGCGCAGGGAGGGCCTCGCGGCAAGGAAGCGTTTCCGCGGGGCAGCATACCGCGGCTCTTGCGTTTTTCGCGGGTCCGTCGCCCACTCCCGGGATGACGCGCGACCGGATGCCCCCCATCCCCCCGGAGCAGATGACCGAGGCGCAGCGCGCCGCCGCCGCCGCGCTCGTGGCCGGGCCCCGCGGGGCCGTCTTCGGCCCCTTCGTGCCGCTCCTGCGCAGCCCGGAGCTGATGGACCGGCTGCAGAAGGTGGGCGAGTACCTGCGCTTCCGGAGCGCGCTCGGCCAGAGGCTCACCGAGCTCGCCATCCTCTGGGTGGCGCGCCGGTACACGCAGCAGGTGGAGTGGGCCATCCACGAGCCGCTCGCCCGCAGGAGCGGCGTCGCCCCGGAGGCCATCGCGGCGCTGGCCGAGGGCCGCAGGCCGGTCGGGCTCGCCGACGACGAGGCGGCCGCTTGCGACCTCCTCGAGGAGCTCTGGGCGAACGGCTCGGTGAGCGACGCCACCTACCAGCGCGCCCTGGTGGTCCTCGGCGAGCGCGGGATCGTCGACCTCCTCGGGCTCGCCGGCTACTACGGGCTCCTGTCGCTGGTGATGAACGTGGCGCGCACGCCCGTGCCCGACGGGGCGCCGGAGCCGCTGGAGCGGTTTCCGAGGTGAGCACGGGTCGCCTGGGAGCCGACGGGAAGAGCCGCCAGCGGCCATGGGCGCTACACCCCCATGTCCGATAATGGATATTATGGTGACTTCGGAGCGGGGCCCGGCGGCTTCTCGCAGCACCCCTTCTGCTTCGCCAGGACCTTGACGAACCGGGGGGCCGCCGCGTCCTCCGCCACCGCGCAGGCGCACTGCTCCGTCCCTGCCGACGACAGCCGGACGTGGATGGCGGAGAGCGCCTCGAGCATCTCGCGCCGCACGCG
>DATIUR010000063.1:0-13955 GCA_035466675.1 Anaeromyxobacteraceae bacterium
GCAGGTGGCCCTGCCGCTCCTCCCGGCCATCGCGCTGGCGGGGGCGAGCGTCCGGGAGTCGAGCCTCTTCCAGATGGTGGTGGAGGTGCGCCTCGCCATCGAGAACCCGAACGACTTCGAGCTCCCCGGCGGCCGCCTGGCCTACGCCCTGACCGTGAACGGCGTCTCGGTGGCGAGCGCCGCCAGCCACGCGCTCGGCTCGGTGCCGGCCCGCGGCGAGGCCACCGTGGTGATCCCGGTCCGCTTCTCCACCGTGGGGGCGCTGGCGGGCATGTTCTCGGGCGCCCTGGGCGGCAAGGCCGAGGTGGCCCTGACCGGCCGGGCCGGGTACGGCTCGCTCGACGTGGCGCTCGACGCGCGGACGCCGCTGTCGCGGTGAGGGCGGTCCTTCACTGTCCGCGCAGGAGCGCCTGGAACCTGGGGTCGCCGCGCAGGGAGTCGAGATCCGGGTCGCGCCGGATCCAATCCCGGTTTCCGAAGCCGGCGCGGACGACCTCCTCGAGTGCCCGCAGCGCGGGCTCGACCGCGCCCTCCAGCGCGTAGAAGCAGGCGACGTTGTAGCGGACGCCCGCGTCGCGCGGGTCGATCGCCAGGGCCCGCTCCGCCCACCGCAGCCCCTCCTCGCGCTTCCCCAGGCGGCAGAGGGCCACCGCCCGCATGGTGGCCGCGCGCGGATCGTCGGGGTTGAGATCCATGTGGCGCTCGACCACCTCGAGCGCCGCGCGGTAGAGCTCCAGCGCCTCGTCCCGGCGGCCCAGCGCCTCGATCGACTGCGCCGCGAAGAACGAGGCCTGGCAGTCCTCGCGGACGCGGGTCGCCTCGAGGAAGAGGCGGGCCGCCTGCTCCATCCGCCCCTCCTGGAAGCAGACGCGCGCCTGGTAGTAGTAGGGCTCGAAGAGCCCGGCGTCGAGGGCGATGGCGCGCTCCAGCTCCCGGGACGCCTCGTCGCCCCGCCGGGAGAGGAAGAGGGCGAGCCCGCGCGCCGCGTGCGCCTCGGCGGAGTCGGGGCCGAGCGCGAGGGCCTTCGCGCTCTCCGCGTCCGCCAGGGCCACGCTGGCCTCGTCGGGCGGGTAATGCATGGCGATGAGCGCCGCCGCCTCGGCCAGCCCGGCATGGGCGAGCGCGTGGCGCGGGTCGACCTCGGTGGCGCGCCGGAACAGCTCGCAGGCGAACTCCAGGCTGGCCTTGCGGGTCTGCCGGATGAACTGCCTGCCCCGCAGGCAGTACTCGTGGGCCCGCACGTCGGCGGTGGGCGAGGTGGCCGGCCCGCCGGGGCGGCGCCGGATCCGGACCGCGACGGCCCCGGGCGCGTCCCGCGCCGCGGCGGAGGAGGCCCGCTCGAGCGTGCCGACGACCTCGGCGGCGTCCCGCGGGCGGGCCACCGGGTCGATCTCCAGCATGCGCCCGACGAGCGGGCCGACCTCGGGCGCTCCGGCCACCTCGAGGGCGGGCGCGGCCCGCCCCGCCTCGCCACCCTCCGGGAAGGGGAGCTCGTTCGCCAGCATCCGGAAGAGCATCACGCCCAGCGCGAAGACGTCGGTCCGCTCGTCCTCCGGCGCGCCCCGGCGCTGCTCGGGCGCCATGTAGAGCGGGGTCCCGCCGTCCACCCGGCGGCGTCCGAAGGCATGGGCGAGCCCGAAGTCGAGGACCTTCACGCCGCCGCCGCGGCAGAGGAAGACGTTCTCGGGCTTCAGGTCCCGGTGCACGACGCCCCGGCCGTGCGCGTGGGCCAGGGCCCGCGCCACGTGCGCCCCCACCTCCAGGGCCTCGGCCGGGGAGAGCGCGCCGGACCCGAGCCGGTCGGCCAGCGTCCGGCCGCGCAGCAGCTCCAGGACGAGGTAGGGCCCGTTCTCCGATCGCCCGGCGTCGAGCAGCGCCACGATGTTCGGGTGCGACAGGCGGGCGGCGATCTCCGCCTCCTCGAGGAGCCGCGCCTCCCGCGGCGCCGCGCGCCGTCCCGCCCGGACCGCCTTGAAGGCGACGGGGCGGCCGGAGGAGGTGTCCACCGCCTCCCAGACCACGCCGAAGCCGCCGCGCCCGATCTCGCGCACCAGCTCGTAGCGGCCGATGGCGGCGCCCGGGCGCAGCGACACGTCCCAGGCCGCGCCGGCGATGGCCGGTGCGCGCGCGACCTCCGCGAGCAGCGCCGAGACCGCTCCCGGGGCGACCCGGTCGGTCGCGTCGCCCGGCGCCCCGACGCCGGCTGGCCGGTCCACTCCAGGCAAGGCGGGCCTCCCCGAGGACTCCGGTGGCAGCTTAGCAGCGACCGGCCGGCGAGGCCCCGACCCCGGCGGGATCAACCCGCCGCGGCCGCGGCGCGGTCGATGGCGGCGAGCCCCTCCAGCGCGCCCGCCGCGAAGGAGACGTGCGGGGCCGGCACGTCGGCCTCGCGGGGATTCACCCGGACGAGGAGGGCGTCGGGCCGGGCCCCGAGCCGCTCGGAGGCGTACCGGATGGTGGGCACGGCCGTCCCCGCGCCCAGCTCGACCACGAGGAGGGGCCGGTCCTCCACCTCCTCGAGGAACGCGTCGAGCCGGGCCTGCTGCGCGTGCGTGCGCCCGGGGATCCACCCCCAGTCCCCGAACATGAGGATGTTGGGGCGGGCCACCGCGCCGCAGCGGGGGCAGCGGGGGAGGCGGTCGGCCCGCATGGTCTCCTCGTCGATCCGGATCTCCTCGCGGTTCTCCCAGACGGCGGGGGCGCAGGGCGTCGTGCACTGGAGGTGGTGGATGGAGCCGTGCACCTCCACGACCCGCTCGCCGTCGAAGCCGGCCTTCTGGAACTGGCCGTCCACGTTGGAGGTCACCACGAACCAGGGGAGGCGGTAGGTCTCGGTCCAGCGGCGCAGGATGGCGAAGCCGGCGTGCGGCACCGTGGCCCGGTAGAGGTTCAGGCGGTGGCCGTAGAACCCCCAGCCGAAGTGGGGGTCGCGCGCGAAGTGCTCCGGGTTGGCCGCGTCCACGAAGGAGAGCCCGAGCCGCTCGTAGAGCGGGTAGGCCTTCCAGAAGCCCCGGTCGCCGCGGAAGTCGGGCAGGCCGGAGTCGACGCCCATCCCGGCGCCCGCCGTGACCACGAGCGCCCCGGTCCGGCGCAGCGCCTCGGCGGCGCGGGCGGCCGGAGGGGTCACCGCGATCGCCTCCCCCGGTGCGCGTCGCGGAGGGCGGCGCAGGGGTCCTCGCGCTCGGCCGCCGGCGTGAAGACCACCCAGTCGAAGGGAAGGGCCGAGGCGCCGTAGGCCGCGGCGTAGTCGGACGGGTCGCCGTCGCCGGGAGAGACCTCCAGGAACGCGACCGACAGGACCGTGCGCGCGGGGACGTCGCGGCGGAGGTGCCGGGGAACGCCGCGGTCCCGGCGGGCGTGGCCGGACCCGGTGACGAGCACGGCGCCGCGGCTCCCGGCCGCCTCGACCCGCTCCGCCATCTGCGCGTCGCGCGCGCGCTGCGCCAGCACCAGCGGATCGAGCAGGCTCGCGGGCAGCTCGCCGCAGTGGGAGTCGGCCATCTCCGTCCTCATCTCGGCCGCCTCCGCCTCCGGGAAGGGCTCGTCGCGCGCGAGCCGCTCGCGGAGCCCCTCCGGCAGGGCGTCGCGTCCCTTCCGCACCACGTCGCGGGCCAGGTCCCGGGGAAGGCCCCCGGCCACGAGCGGAAGGCCCGCGGCGAGCGCCGCGGCGAACACCGGCCGGTAGAGGTCGAACGCCGGCCAGCCGCTCTCGGCCCAGGCCACCGCGGCGGCCACGTCGTCCGGGGAGACCGGGGACCGGGCCAGGACCGCGTCCAGGTCCGGCTGCTGGTGCGTTCCCAGCATCTCGAAGGCGACCGCGGGCCGGCGGCCGGAAGATGCGACGGACCCGAGCAGCCACGCCTGCAGGAGGTGGTGGTCGGCGTTGTCGTGGGTCTCGCCGAGGAGGACGAGGTCGGCGCGGGCCACGGCCGCCGCCAGCGCCGCCCCGTCCGACCAGCGGGCGGTCCGCACCTCGAGGACACGCCCGACCAGGGGGTGGTCCCGGTGCAGGGCGCTCGTCCAGCCGGGCGCCCCGGAGGGCGGCCCGCGTCCTCCCGGGCGCGGCGCGCAGGCGAGGGCGGCGAGGGCGAGGAGCGGGAGGAGGCGCACGGACTACCGATAGCCCACCGCCGGGGCGTCCGCCACCCGCCTGGGGCGCACGCGGGCCCGCTCCATCCCGCGCGCGGCGGGCGATAATCGGTCCGGTGCCGGCGAACCTGACCCTCCAGTACAAGGAGGCGGAGGAGCGCTTCCGCGGGGCCACGAGCCACGAGGAGAAGCTCGATCTCCTGCGGGAGATGATCGCGCTGCTCCCCAAGCACAAGGGCACCGAGAAGCTGCACGCCAACCTGAAGGCGCGGCTGGCCAAGCTGGAGGAGGAGGGGGAGCGCGCCGCCCGGAGCGGCGGCCACCGCGCCGACCCGGGCCACGTGCGGCACGAGGGGGCGGGGCAGTGGGTGCTCCTCGGGCCCCCCAACGCCGGGAAGTCGTCGCTCCTGGCCGCGCTCACCCACGCCCACCCCGAGATCGCCGAGTACCCCTTCACGACGCGGGCGCCCCAGCCCGGCATGATGGCCTTCGAGGACGTGCAGGTGCAGCTGGTGGACACGCCGGCCGTCGCGGCGGGCCACGTCGAGCCGTGGCTCCCCAACCTGGTCCGGAACGCCGACGGCGTCGCCCTGGTGCTGGACGTCGCCGCCGACGACGTGGACGCGTCGGTCCGCGCCATCGGGGAGGTGCTGGAGCGCGCCCGGGTGTGGCCGCGGATCCGCCCGCGCCCCCCCGACGCCTCGCCGCTCCTGGCCGACCGGCCGGTGCTGGCGCTCGGGAACCGCTGCGACCTCGATCCGGACGGGACCTTCGCGGCCCTGGCCCGCGAGAGCCTGGGCCCGGACCTGCCCTGGTTCCCGGTCTCGGCC
This sequence comes from Anaeromyxobacteraceae bacterium, assembly GCA_035466675.1. Classification (GTDB taxonomy): domain Bacteria; phylum Myxococcota; class Myxococcia; order Myxococcales; family Anaeromyxobacteraceae; genus Anaeromyxobacter. Next base: position 4,920 of record DATIUR010000063.1, read on the forward strand.
AGGCGCGGCGACGGGCTCGAGGCGCTCCGCCCCGTCCTGTTCCGGGAGCTGGGCCGGATCCGCGTCTACACCAAGGAGCCCGGGCACCGGGCCGACACGGGGAGGCCGTTCGTCCTCCCGGCCGGCTCGACGGTGCACGACCTCGCCACGCTCGTGCACAAGGACGTGGCGGCGCGGCTCAAGTTCGCCCGGATCTGGGGCGCCCATGCGCGGTTCGACGGGCAGCAGGTGGACCGGCACCACCGGCTGGAGGACCGCGACCTGGTCGAGCTGCACGCCTAGGGCGCCGACGGGCGCTCCGCGGCCGGGGGCCGTCAGGGAGCCGGTGCGCTCGCCAGCGCCTGGCGGGCCTTCACGGCCTCCGGGGACCCGGGCGCCATCTCGATGACGCGGCTCCAGTACCTCGCCGCCTTGGCGGGATCCTTGAGGTGGTAGGCGAAGACGACGCCCAGGTTGAAGACGCTCTTCACGTGCTTCGGGTCGAGCTTGCTCGCCTTCTCGAAGTTGGCGATGGCCCGGTCGGGCTTTCCCAGCTCCAGCTGCATGACGCCCTGGTCGGTGAGGACGTCGGGGTCGTCGGGCCCGAGCTCGAGCGCCTTCGCGTACGCGTCGATCGACTTCTGCGGCTGGCGCGTGTCGAAGTAGTCGTTGCCGAGCTGCACCCAGGCCTGGCGGTTCTTCGGTTCGCGCTGCACGAGCTGCTCGCCGATGGCGATCCGCTGCAGCGTCTCGAAGTCGGCGGGCGACGCGGCGCCGGCGTGCGGCGCGCCGGGCGGCAGGCCGGGCGGCAGGCCCGGGACCGCCCCGGGCATGGGGACGCCGGGCATGGCCGCGCCCGGCATGGGCGGCGCCACCTTCCCGCCGCTCCGGCTCCCGAGCCAGTAGGCACCCAACGCGACCACGACCGCGGCGGCTGCGAAGCCGATCGTCTTCTGGTTCAAGCTGCGACCTCCTCTGCCCGCCGGTACGGCGGATTGTCCCATCCCTCGGGGGGGAGGCGACATCCTGCCACGTTGGGGGGCGCGGGGCGACCTGCTAACGGTGGCCCGACGACCGCGGATCGAGCCGGCGTCCTCTGGCCGCTCGAGCGGTGCGCCATGCGTCCCTCCAGCGCCTACCTGGTCTTCCTGGCCCTGCTCCTCCTCCTCGCCGAGGCGGCCGCCGTCCACGCGCGCCGTGCGCGGATCCGGAGCGGGCCGGTCCTGGAGGAGCAGGCCGCGGTGGTGGGAAGGCTCGGGCTCACCGACCTGTGTCTCTTCACCGAGGCGCGCTACACGCGGCACCCGTCCCAGTCGGACCGCTTCTCGCCGTTCCAGGACCATCCGCACGCGCTCGAGCACTTCCCCTCGGGGTCGCTCGCCGCGCCCCCGCGCTGAGCCCGCGCCGTGACCTCGGTGGCCTGGCTCGAGCGTCAGCGGTACCTCGTCGACTTCGCCCTGTCGTCGCTCGCCCGGCGGAAGGGGAGGAACCTCTCGCTCGTGGCGGTGTACGCGCTGGTGGTCTTCGCGGTCGCCTCCGTGCTGTTCACGGCGCACGCGCTCCGCCGCGAGGCGGCCCTGGTGCTGCGCGACGCCCCCGACCTGGTGGTGCAGAGGACGGCCGCCGGGCGGCACGACCTCGCCCCCGGCGCCTGGGTGGAGGAGCTGGCGGGGATCCGGGGCGTGGAGTCGGCGCGGGGGCGGTTGTGGGGCTACTACCTCGACCCGATCAGCCGGGCGAGCTACACGGTGCTGGTTCCGGGGGAGTTCCGGGCGCCGGACGGCGAGGTGGCCATCGGGACCGGCGTGGCGCGGGCGCGCCGGCTCGAGGTGGGCGATCTCTTCCCGCTCCGGGCCTGGGACGGCACCGCCCTCGCGCCGCGGATCCGGGAGATCCTGCCGGCCGAGTCGGAGATCGTCTCGGCCGACCTCGTCCTCGTCTCGGAGGGCGACTTCCGGCGCCTGTTCGGCACGGCCCGGGGGCTCTTCACCGACGTTGCGCTCTCGGTGAGGAGCGAGAGGGAGGTGACCGCCGTGGCGCGCCAGGCGACCGGCCTCTTCCCGGACGCCCGGCCCATCGCGCGGGAGGATCTCCGGCGCACCTACGAGTCGATCTTCGACTGGCGGAGCGGCCTGGTGCTCCTGGCGCTGGGCGGGTCGGTGCTGGCCTTCGCGCTGGTGGCCTGGGACCGGGCCTCCGGCCCGTCGGCGGAGGAGCGGCGCGAGATCGGGATCCTGAAGGCGATCGGGTGGGAGACCTCCGACGTGCTCCTCCTCAAGCTGTGGGAGGGAGCGGTGGTCTCCCTGGCCGCCTTCCTGACCGGCGCGCTGCTCGCCTACGCCCACGTCTTCCTGGCCGGGGCGGCGCTGCTCGAGCCGGTGCTGGCCGGCTGGTCCACGCTCCGGCCCCACTTCCGGCTCGTGCCGTTCGTGAGCCCGTACCAGGTGGTCACGCTCCTCCTGCTGACGGCGGTGCCCTACACGGCGGCCACCCTCGTCCCCGCCTGGCGCGCGGCGACCATGGACCCGGACGCGGTGATGCGGTCGTGATCGAGCTCCGCGACGTCCGCAAGGTGTTCCACCAGGGCCGCCCCGACGAGATGATCGCGGTGGACGGGCTGAGCCTGAGGGTCCAGGCGGGCGCCCTGACGGTCTTCCGGGGGCCGAGCGGCTCGGGGAAGACCACGCTGCTCTCCCTGGTCGGCTGCATGGCCCGGCCCAGCTCGGGGAGGATCTTCGTGCGGGGCCGGGAGGTGACGAGGCTCCCGGAGCGGTTCCTCGCCGACGTCCGGCGCCGCACCTTCGGCTTCGTCTTCGAGCACTTCCACCTCGTCCCGGGCCTGAACGCTCTCGAGAACGTCATGCTGCCCGCCTACCCGCTGGGCGAGCGCCGGTCCGAGCTGGCTCGCCGCGCGCGGGGGCTGCTCGAGTCGCTCGGGGTCGGCCACCGGGCCGCGGCGCGGATCGACCGGCTCGCCAGCGGCGAGGCGCAGCGCGTGGCCGTGGCGCGCGCCCTGGTGAACGACCCGGACGTGATCGTGGCGGACGAGCCGACCGCGCACCTCGACACCCGGGTCTCGCGGGAGCTGCTCGGGATCCTGGCCGGCCTGCGCGACCGGGGCAAGACGGTCCTGCTGGCCAGCCACGATCCCCTCGTCACCGAGTCGCCGCTGGTGGACCGGGTGGTGGCCCTGCGCGACGGGCGGATCGAGGGGGCGAGGTGATCCTCCACCCCGGCGTCCTCGCCCTGGTGGCGTCGTCGCTGCTGGTCGCGGGCATGGTGGGGTTCGCGGGCTGGCAGGGCCTGCGGGTGCTGCGGGCCTGGGATCCCTCGAGCGGCAGCGCCCGGCAGCTGGACCTCGAGCGCCGGACCACCCTGGTCTCGGCCCTCCTCGCCGTCGCCCTCGGCGTCGAGCTCCCGTCCCTCTTCCTGTACGTGTACACCGCCGACGCGGTCGCCCCCCTGCTCACCGGCGCGACGTGCGCCGGGGGGACGCTCCGGGCCACGCCCCTCGGCATGCCGGTCCTGGTCCTCAAGCTCGTGAACGTCCTGCTGGCCGGTGTGTGGCTGGCGGTGAACCATGCCGACGGCCTCGGCCCCGACGCCCCCCTGGTCCGCCGGAAGTACGCGCTCCTGCTCCCGCTGGCGCCCCTCCTGGCCCTGGAGGCGGCCGGTCAGATCGGCCACTTCGCCGCCCTCCGGCCGGAGGTGGTCACCACCTGCTGCGGGCGCATGCTCGGGGGCGGCGGCGAGGCGGCCGCCGTCGGGGTCGCCGGTCTCTCCCCCGGACCGGCCTCGGTGGCCTTCTTCGCCGCCATCGCCGCCGTCCTCGCCGCCGGCGCGGTCTTCCAGGCCACCGGCCGGGGGGGAGTCTTCTTCGCCGCGGCGGCGGCGCTGGCGCTGCCGGTGGCCCTGTTCGGCATCGTCTCGTTCGTCTCGCCCTATCTCTACGGGACGCCCACCCATCACTGTCCCTTCTGCCTCCTGCAGCGGGAGCACGGCTACGTGGGCTACCCTCTCTACGCCACCCTGCTCGGCGGGGCCGTGACCGGGATGGGCGTGGGCGCCCTCGCCCCGGCCCGCCGCGTCGCCAGCCTGGCGGAGGCGGTGCCGGCCCTGCAGCGGCGCCTGGCCTCGGCGTCGATGGTGCTCTACGCCCTGTTCACCATGATCGTCACCTGGCGCATCGACGCCTCGGCGCTCCGGTCCTGAGGGGCCGTCCCGGGCCGCGGGCCGAGCCCCGTCGCAGGCGCGGCGCCCGCGGGCCACACGGCCCGAAGGGGCACGGTCGCCCGGCCGGCGGGGATCTACACTGCCCTTCCATGTCCGGCGCGCACCACGTCCTGCTCGTCCCCGGCTTCTTCGGGTTCGCCAACCTGGGCGATTTCTCCTACTTCGGGCACGTGCGCGACATGCTGGCGCAGTTCGGGCCGGCGCTCGGAGTGCGCGGCGAGGTCCGGGTGGTGCACACCGTGCCCACCGCCTCGCTGCGCCGGCGAGCGGCGCTGCTCGCGGAGGACGTGGCCGCGCTCCTCGCCGGGCGCGGGGGCGTGGTGAGCATCATCGGCCACTCCAGCGGCGGCCTCGACGCGCGGCTGGTCGCGACGCGGGAGGCCTCGCTGCCGACCGAGGTGGACGTGGAGAGGTGCGCCCGGGCCATCCGGGCGGTGGTCACGGTCGCCACGCCGCACCACGGCACGCCGGTGGCCGAGTTCTTCAGCGGCATGCTCGGGCAGCAGCTCCTCCGGCTCCTCTCCCTCTCGACCATCTACACGATCCGGGCGGGGCGGCTTCCCATCCGCGCCGCGCTCCGGCTGGCGCGGGTGTTCCGCCGCCCGGGGTCCTCCCCGGGGCACCTGGTGGAGCAGGTGGCGGGCCAGCTGCTCTCCGACTTCGAGAGCGATCGGCGGCGGACCATCGAGGAGTTCCTCGACCGCGTCGGGACGGAGCGCGACCTGCTCGCCCAGATCACGCCGGCCGCCATGGACGTCTTCAACGCCTCCACCCAGGACAGGCCCGGCGTTCGCTACGGGTGCGTGGTGGCCCGGGCGCGCCCCCCCGGCCTGCGCTCGGTCTTCTCCTCCGGGATCGACCCGTACGCGCAGGTGACCCACGCGCTCTACGCCGGGCTCCACCGCATCGCCTCGCGCTACCCGCTCGAGCGCGCGCCGCGGCTCACCCGCGCCCAGGCGGACGCGCTCCGGAGCGGCTACGGCCGGATCCCGGACCGCAAGGCGAACGACGGGATGGTGCCGACGCTCTCGCAGGTGTGGGGCGACGTGGTGGCGGCCGCCTGGGCCGACCATCACGACGTGATCGGCCACTTCCACCGCCCCCGGCACGTCCCGCCCCATTTCGACTGGCTCACCTCGGGGACCGGCTTCGACCGCGCCCACTTCGAGCAGGTCTGGCGCGAGGTGACGGCCTTCCTCGCGGCCGCGGCGCGGTAGCGCCCGCGCGGCGATCCCCATAGAATCGCGCCCCGATGAACGCGCCCCGGAGCTACCGCGTCGGCCTCGTCCAGATGTCCATGTCGCCCGACCCGCACGCCAATCTCGAGAAGGCGGCCGGCCGGATCGAGGAGGCCGCCCGCCAGGGCGCCCAGGTGGTGTGCCTGCCGGAGCTGTTCCGCACTCCCTACTTCTGCCAGCGCGAGGATCCGGCCCTGTTCGACCTGGCCGAGACGGTCCCGGGGCCGAGCACCGAGCGCCTCTCCGACGTGGCGCGGCGGGCCGGCGTGGCGGTGGTGGTGCCGATCTTCGAGAAGCGCGCGCCGGGCCTCTACCACAACTCCGCGGTGGTGCTCGACGCGGACGGCGCCACGCTCGGGACCTACCGGAAGATGCACATCCCGGACGACCCGGCCTTCTACGAGAAATTCTACTTCACGCCTGGTGACCTCGGCTTCCGCGCCTTCGACACCCGCTTCGGCCGGGTGGGCACGCTCATCTGCTGGGACCAGTGGTACCCGGAGGGCGCCCGGCTCACCGCCCTGCGGGGGGCCACGGCGCTCTTCTACCCCACCGCCATCGGCTGGCATCCCCACGAGAAGGAGAGGCACGGCGCGGCGCAGCGCGACGCGTGGCGGACGGTGCAGCGCGGCCACGCCATCGCGAACGGCTGCTACCTGGCCGCCGTGAACCGGGTCGGGCACGAGCCCGGGCCCCCCGGCCAGGCGGGCCTGGAGTTCTGGGGCACCTCCTTCCTGTGCGACCCGTTCGGCGCGGTGGTGGCCGAGGCCTCCACCGACCGCGAGGAGATCCTGGTCGGGGAGATCGATCTCTCCCGGATCGAGGAGGTCCGCCGGAACTGGCCGTTCCTGCGGGATCGGCGCATCGACGCCTACGAGGGCGTGACGCGGAGGTTCCTCGATTGACCCCCGCCGCCCCGGACGCGGGACCGGCCGGCTGGGCCATGCCCGCGGAGTGGGAGCCGCACGACGCGACGTGGCTGGCCTGGCCGCACGCGGCCGGAGACTGGCCGGGGAAGTTCCCGCCCATCCCCTGGGTGTACGCGGAGATCGTGCGGAACGTGGCGCGCGGCGAGACGGTGCGCCTGCTCGTGAACGACGCCGCCCACGAGGCGCGCGCCCGCCGGGTCCTGGGGCGCTCGGCGGTGCCGCTCGATCGCGTCGAGCTCCGGCGGATCCGCACCGACCGCTGCTGGATGCGCGACGCCGGCCCCGTCTTCGTCCGCCGCGGCCGCGAGCGGGCCGTGGCGCGCTTCCGCTTCGACGCCTGGGCGAAGTACCCGGACTTCCGGAACGACGCGCGCGTGGCGGAGCGGGCGGCCCGCGCGCTCGGCCTGCCCGTCCTGCCGGTGCGCCACCGCGGGCGGGAGGTGGTGCTGGAGGGCGGGGCGGTGGACGTGAACGGCCGCGGGTCGGTCCTCACCACCGAGGAGTGCCTGCTCGACCCGGAGGTGCAGGTGCGGAACCCCGGCTTCGATCGCGGGGACTACGAGGACCTGCTCGGCCAGGCCCTGGGCGCCCGGAACGTGATCTGGCTGGGGAAGGGGATCGCCGGGGACGACACCCACGGTCACGTGGACGACCTGGCCCGCTTCGTCGGCCCGCGCACCGTCGTCCTCTGCCGGGAGCCCGATCCGGCCGACGCGAACCACCGGGCGCTCGAGGAGAACCGGGAGCGGCTCGAGGCGGCCCGCCTCGAGGACGGCTCGCGGCCGCTGGTGGTGCCCCTGCCCATGCCGGCGCCGGTGGTCTTCGACGGCCGCCGCCTGCCGGCGAGCTACGCCAACTTCTACGTCTGCAACGCCGCGGTGCTGGTCCCCACCTTCGACGACCGGAACGATCGGATCGCCCTGGGGATCCTGTCCGAGCTCTTCCGCGACCGCCCGGTGGTGGGGATCCACGCGCTCGACCTGGTCTGGGGGCTCGGGACCCTGCACTGCCTCTCCCAGCAGGAGCCCGAGGCGGCGGGGGCATAGGGGCGCCTCCGGGCGGGGGCGAGGCCGATCGCCGCGGGCGGCCGCCGCGCCTTGACCGCCCGGGCGGTTCCCGGTAACACGCTTCCGTAGGTCGTGTTACGGGGTCGCACGCCATCCGGGAGGCCCGCCATGAGAGCGCTGGGAGTCGCCGCCGGCCTCGCGGCCCTGCTGCAGGCGCCCGGCCCGGCCCGAGCCCACGAGGCGCTGCACGAGATCGATCGCGGGCGGGCCGTGGCGGTGAGGGCCGCCCACGCCGACGGCGCGCCCATGGCCGGCTGCCCGTGGCGGGTCTTCTCGCCGGCGGACGCGAACGACCCGCACCAGCGGGGGAGCACCGACCGCCGGGGCTGGCTCGCCTTCGTGCCCGACGTCCCGGGCGCCTGGCGCGTCGAGGTGGCGGACGCGGGCGGGCACGGCTTCTCGACCGTGGTGGAGGTGGGAGCGTCCGCCGCCCACGATCACGGAACCGGTGCGGTCTCCACCCTCGCCTTCGTGCTGCGGCCGCTGGCGGGCCTGGCGGCCATCGGGGCCCTCTTCGCGATCCTGCTCGCGGTCCACCGGCGCCGGAGCCGGCGGGCGTGAGGACGGCGCCGCCGCGGGGGGCGTGACGGTGCACGTCCCCGACGGATTCCTCTCGCCGTCCGTCACGCTCCCGGCCTGGGCGGTCGCCGCGCCGGTCTGGGTCCACGCGGCCCGCAAGCACTTCGGCCGCTCCGCCGTCGAGGCGCTGCCGGAGATGGGGACGCTCACCGCGCTCGCCTTCGTGGTCCAGACCCTCATGGTTCCCGTTCCGGGCGGGACCTCGACGCATCTCTCCGGCATGGCCCTGCTGGCGATCCTCCGCGGCCCCCTGGCGGCCTTCGCCTGCGAGTCGCTGGTGCTGCTCGTCCAGGCGACCTTCCTCGGCGCGGGTGGCCTCACCGTGCTGGGCGTGAACGCGCTCGCGCTCGGGCTCCTCGGTCCGGCGGCGGGCTGGCTGGCCTTCCGGGCGCTGCGTCGCCTCGGCGATCGGCCCGCCGCCTTCGCGGCGGGCTGGCTGGCCCTGCAGGCCTCCTCGCTGGGGGTGGCGCTGGTCCTGTGGCTCCAGCACGCGCTCGCGCCCGGGTACCTGCCGGTGCCGCCCGAGGTATCCTTCGCCGCCGTGATGATCCCGAGCCTGACCGTGGCCGGCGCGCTGGAGGGCGCCTACACGGTCTTCGCGCTGTCGCTCCTGCGCAAGGTGAGCCCCGGTGCCTCCCCCTGACGGCCGGCGCGGCCGCGCCATGCTCGGGGCCTGGCTGCTCGCCCTCTTCGCGATCTCCGCCGTCTCCGACCTGCGCCTGCTGGCCGGCCTCGGCGCCGGCGCGGCGGTCCTGCTCCGCCGGGGGTTCGTCCGGAGCGCGCGCCGCGCCCTCCGCTCGGCGGTGCCGCTCGCCGGCGGCCTGGCGCTCGCCTCGTGGGCCTGGCTGCGCCTGGTCGCGCCGAGCCCCCCGGCGTGGGAGCCGTTCCTGGCCCTCGGGCTCCGGGCCGTCCTGGCCGCGTTCGTCACGTTCGCCGCGCTCGAGCGGGTGGACCTCTTCCGCGCGCTCGCCCCCTGGCCCCTGGCGACGCGGCTGCTCGTCGTCACCCTGG
>DATIUR010000064.1:0-2876 GCA_035466675.1 Anaeromyxobacteraceae bacterium
GGCGGGCGATGTCTTCCACCCGTGCGGAGGCCGGGCCGCGGCGCGCGAACTCGGCGCGCGCCGCCTCGAGCAGCGCCTCGCGGGCGGCCGGGTTGGAGGGGCGGGGCACGGGACCTTCTACTACCCGGCCGTGGGCGGGGAGGCAAGGGATATTGACTGACCGGTCAGCTACGTGGGCAGGCGCGCGCAGCCCCACCCGGGCCCGCGCCTTGCGCTTGCCACGCCTCGTTCGTGGGCGTCTCCTCGAACCAAGCGAGGGGGCTCGCCTTGCGAAAGCGGCGTCCTGGCGCGGAGGGGGAGACCCTGGAGCGGCTCGCCGTGGACGAGGCGGCCCTGGAAGGGCGCATCACGCGCGCGCGCCGGGAGGCCGCCGCGATCGTGGAAGGGGCACGGCAGGAAGCCGAGCGGATCGCCGCGGACGCTCGGGCCGAGGCGGAGGCCGACCGGGTGCGCCTGCGGGGGGCGGCGCTGGCCGAGCTGGAGCGGGAGCTCGCCTGCGAGCGCGCCGGCATCGCCCGGGCGGTGGCCGATCTCCCGCGGCGGGCCGAGGAGAACCGGGAGCGCGCCGTCCTGCGGGCGGTGGAGGTGGTGCTGGGGAGGGGACGGTGATCCTGCCCATGATCGAGGTTCAGCTGATAGGACCGCGCGACCTGCTCCCGGCGGCCCTGGCGTTCCTGCAGGGCCAGGGCGTGCTCCAGCTCCGGACGCCGGAGCCGGGCAGGCGGCCGGACGGAGCGGCGCTCGTGCACCCCTGCGACGTGCGGGCGGACGCCGCCGCGGTCGAGGCGAGGCTGGAGGAGGGCATCGCGCGCGCCGGGGACCTGGCCGCGCGGCTGCCGCCGGCCCGGCCGGGCCCGATGGCGGAGCCCCTCCCCGACCCGTCGTCGCCCGCCTTCCTCGAGCGGCTCGGCCGGCTCGATGGGGAGGTGGCGGCGCTCGAGGCGCGCCGCGCGGCGCTGCAGGACGAGCGCGAGGTCACGGCCCGGTTCGAGCGCCTGGTGATCGCCCTGGCGCCCATCCGGCATGGTCTCGACCCGGCCCTGCACCCGCAGATCCACGGCCTCGTCCTCCGCCGGGACCCGACCGCGCTGGCGCTGCTCGAGGGCGAGGTCCGGCGGATGTCGGGCGGCGCCTGCGACGTGGTCTCCCGGCCGCTCGACGCGGCCAACGTGGGCGTGCTCGTCACCGTGCCGCGGGCCGCCTCGGACGAGCTCTCCGCGCTGCTCTTCGAGCGGGGGGTGGACGAGGTGAAGCTGCCCCCCGGCTACGCGGGGAAGAGCCTGCTCGACGTGCTGCTGCTGCTCGCGGCCCGCGGCCGGGAGATCCCCGCGGAGCTGGCGGCGGTGGACGAGGCCCTCTCCGCCCTGGCGGCCTCGCTCGGGCCCGCCCTGGCCGGCGCCGACCGTGCGGCGCGGGCCGCCCTGGGTCGGCTGCGCGCCACCGGAAGGTGCGGGGCCACGCGCTTCGCCTTCGTGGTGGCGGGATGGATGCCGGAGGACGAGCTGGAGGCCCTGCGCGAACGCGCCGCCGGTGCGCTCGGCGGCCGGGTGACGGTCCTCGCCTCGCGCCCTCCGCCCGTGCGGTGGGACGAGGTGCCCGTCGTGCTCAGCAACCGGAGGGTGGCCCGGCCGTTCCAGATCCTGCTCGCGCTCCTGCCCCTGCCGCGCTACGGCTCGGTCGATCCCACGCCCTACCTGGCGGTCTTCTTCCCCCTCTTCTTCGGGCTCGTCCTCGGGGACGTCGCCTTCGGCCTCGTCGGGATCGCGGTCGCCCTCCTGGCGCGGGCGCGGGGGTGGGGGGGGCGCACCGGGCGAGACGTGGCCGAGGTGGTGCTCGGCTGCTCGGCGTCGGCGCTCGCCTTCGGCGTCCTCTACGGCGAGGCGCTCGGCGAGCTGGGGGAGCACCTGGGGCTCCACCCCGTCCTGCTCGACCGCCGGCGGGCGATGCGCTCCTTCCTGTGGCTCGCCCTCGCCGTCGGGGGCGCGCACGTCACCGTCGGGATGGTGCTGGGAATCGTCTCGTCGCTGCGCGCCGGTCACCGGCGGCACGCGGTGGGGAGGACGGCGCGCCTCGGCCTGCTCCTGGCGGGCGCCGCCTCCATCGGGGCCATCGCCTCCGTCCTGCCTCGGGCGGCTCTCCTCCCCGCCGTGGCCGCGGTGGGCGCGCTGCTCGTGGTGGCCGTCGGCGCGGATGGGTTCCTGGCCGCGCTCGACCTGGTGCTCGCCCTCGGCAACGTCCTCTCCTACGCGCGGCTCATGGCGCTCGGGCTCGCCTCGGTGATGCTCGCCGAGGTGGCGAACCTGGTGGCCGGCGCCCTCCGCCCGGCGGCGCTCGGGGTGGCCCTGGGCGTCCTCCTGCACGCGGTGAACTTCACGCTGGGGCTCGTCAGCCCGGCCATCGCCGCGCTCCGCCTGCACTACGTGGAGTTCTTCGAGAAGTTCTACGACGAGGGGGGACGGCCGTACCGGCCCTTCGCCCTCGCCTGAGAAGGGAGGTCACCGTGGAGAAGGTCTTCGTCATGCTCTCGGCCGCCCTCGCCATCGGCATCCCGGCCCTCGCCACCGCCTGGGTGCAGTCGCGGATCGGCTCGGCCGGCGCGGGCGCCCTGGCGGAGAAGCCGGAGCTCCGCGGCGCCATCATCGTGATGCTGGCGATCCCGGAGACCCTGGTCATCCTGGGGTTCGTCGTGGCCGTGCTCATGTTGACCGGGGGGTAGGGCCGTGGGGTACGGCGAGCTCCTGCGCGTCCTCGAGGAGGAGGCCTCCCGCGAGGAGCGCGAGGTCCGCGACGCGGCCCATCGGGATCGCGAGCGGATCCTCGCCGAGGCGCGGCGCGCGGCCGGCGAAGCGCGGGCGGCCCTGGTCGGCCGCGAGCGT
>DATIUR010000065.1:0-1964 GCA_035466675.1 Anaeromyxobacteraceae bacterium
CGGGTGGCGCGGCACTTCCTGGAGACGTGGACGCCGTACGTGAAGAAGCTCCGGACGCGGTCGCGGAAGGTGAAGGAGCGGGACCGGGGCCGCTGCCAGGTGCCGGGGTGCAGCAAGCTCGGGACGCACGTGCACCACGTGACGTACCGGTCGTGGGGCGGGGGCGACGAGGAGGGCAACCTCGTGGCCGTGTGTGCCTGCCACCACCTGCGGGCCATCCACGGGGGCTTCCTGCGGGTGCGGGGAACCGCGCCGGACGGGCTCGCCTGGGAGGTGGACGGGGAGCCGTTCACCGCCGGCGCGGGGCCCGCCCGGCCGGAGCCGGCCGGCGAGGCTCGAGCCGCGTGAGTCCCGTCCGTGACCGCATCCCGCTCGCCGGTCCGCGCTCGCCTCGCGCACATGATCGACCACATGACCCTCACGGTGCGCGACTACGCGCGGAGCGTCGCCTTCTACAAGCAGGCACTCGCCCCGCTCGGCTACGGGCTCGTCATGGAGTTCGACGGCGCCTGCGGCTTCGGGGAGCCGAGGAAGCCCTCCTTCTGGATGAAGCAGGGGGACCCGCCGACGACCCCCCAGCACATCGCCTTCCGCGCGAGGCGCCGGGCCGACGTGGACGCCTTCCACGCGGCCGCGCTCGCCGCCGGCGGGCGGGACAACGGCGCGCCCGGCCTGCGGCCCGACTACCACCCCACCTATTACGCCGCCTTCGTCTTCGACCCGGACGGCCACCCGATCGAGGCGGTGAACCACCACGAGCCCGCCAGCGCGGCGAAGCCGAAGCGCACCGCCGCCCGCAAGCCCGCCGCGCGGAAGGCGAAGGCCGCCGCGCGCGGGAAGAAGACGGCGCGGCGCGCGAGGCGGTAGAGCCGACCCCGCGAGCCGCGGTCCGGACGGGGTGGAAGCCGCGCTGCGTCGGTCCGGGACGACGGCGCGGAGCCGCTACCACTCGATCGGCAGGACCAGGAGCGCCGTCAGGGAGCTTCCCCCGACGTCCTCGACGTCGGGAGGCAGGCCCATCTCGGGCGGGTAGCTCAGGCCCACCGAGGCGCGGGAGAGGTCGGTGCGCACGCCGATCTGGAGCCCGACCCCCGCCCGGCGCGCCCACAGGAGCATCGGGCTCCGGAAGGTGTGGCCCAGGACGAGCAGGGCCGCGCGCGCACCCAGGTACGGGAGCGCGGCCCGGCCGGAGGGCTGCCACGCGTACGGGTTCTCGACGAAGATCCAGTGGGCGCCTCCCTCCGCCAGCAGCTCGACCCGCATCCAGGGAGCGGGATCGACCACCGCACCCGCGGCGAGCCCCAGGTAGGCGCTGTCGTGGGCATCGCCCCCGGCAGCCTCGAAGAGCGGGCCGGCGGCCCATCCCCGGCGCCGCACCAGGATCGACAGGCCGGAGTGGACGCCGTCCGGCGCGTCCGGGGCCACGCGCTCGTGCCCCCAGCCCAGGACGAGCTGCGCCGTCACCGACAGCTCGGGCTCCGGCGACGCCTCCCACGGCTCGCCGGCGCGCGCCGGCCGGGAGGAGAGGACGGCCGCGCACGCGCACGCGAGAAGCAGGCACGAGAGACGGCGTTCCGTCGGCAAGGCTCCCTCCCGGGGAAGAGCCCCTTGTTACCACGGCGCGCCCCCGCGAGAAGCGGGCACGCGTGTGCTGACCAGCGTGGTCGAAGGCTTCCGCGCCCGCCCGGCCGTCTCAGTGGGTCGAGGTCTTCGACCCTCAGGGGCAATAGGTCTCCCAGCACTCGCCGAACGCGTTGGTCCAGTCGTCGAACCGCAGCCTGGGCCTCACCTGCCGGTCGTCCCAGTACAGGTCGTTCGCGGCCACGAACTTGCGGAACGCCTCCAGGATCCGGACGTAGTCCGCCCGGTCGCCCGCGTTCAGGGCCGCGTTGCTCGTCCGCGCGTTCAGGAAGGCGATGGTGGCGTCGCGGAGCTGCTTCTGCGCCTTCTCCGACCACTGCACC
>DATIUR010000066.1:0-1535 GCA_035466675.1 Anaeromyxobacteraceae bacterium
TACCTGCCGCAGGTGACGGCCAGCGGCGCGTACACCTACAACGAGCTCGAGGCCAGCATCCGGCTCCCGACCGGCTACGACGTGCAGGACAGCGGGGCCGTCATCCCCCCCACCGACCCGAACGCCCCTGGCACGCCGACCTCGTACTTCCTCCACCCGCAGGGCTTCATCGAGGCGACCATCCAGGAGCAGCACCAGCTGGGCGCCCTGGTCGAGGCCCGCCAGGCCCTCTTGGTGCCGGAGCTGTGGGCGGTCATCCGCAACGCCTACCGGATCGAGGACTCGGTGCAGCTCGGGGTGGAGGGAGCCCGGCGCGCCATCCTCTTCGCGACGGCCCAGGCCTACTACGGCGTCGCCTCGCTCCGGACGCTGGTGGAGGCCTCCGAGCGCCTGCTCGAGATCGCGCGCCGGCAGGAGCGCGACGCGCAGATCCGGCTCCGGGCCGGCACCATCGCCAAGGTCGGGCTGGTCCGCGCGGAGATCGAGCGCGCTCGCGCCGAGCAGGACCTGCGCCGGGCCAGGAACGGCTACCTCTCCGCCAAGATCGCGCTCGGTGCCCTTCTCGACCGCGACGACCTGGCCTTCGAGGTGGCGGAGGCGCCGCCGGTGGAGGTGGCGGAGGACCTGCCGGCGCTCGAGGAGCGGGCCCTCCGCGATCGCACGGACGTGAAGGCGGCCAAGGTGGCCGTCGAGATCGCCGGCGGCGAGCGCGCCCGGGTGGTGGCCCGGTACCTGCCCAGCGTGGCGGCCTTCGGGCGCTACCAGTGGGCCAACGTGGGCGGGTTCACGGGCGAGAACGACCAGTGGGCCGCCGGCGTGGGCGTGCAGTGGAACGTCTTCGACGGCGGGCTGCGCGAGGCGCAGCTCCGCTCCGCCGGGGCGAAGATCGCCGAGGCGGAGGCGGCCCTGGCCAGCGCCCGCCGCGCGGCCGTCACCGAGGTGCGAAAGTCGGTGCTCGACTGGCAGAGCGCCCGCGCCAACGCGGAGAAGGCCAGGGAGCAGCGCGACCTGGCCGCGGAGAACCTGCGGCTGGTGGACGTCTCCTACAAGGCCGGGGCCGCCACCGCCCTCGAGCAGGCCGACGCCACCACCGTGCTCCGCAACGCCGAGATCGCCCTGCAGGGCGAGTCGCTCCAGGCGCGGATCGCCGGCCTGCGCGTGCTGCAGGCCGCCGGCGCCTCCGATCCGCTCGGCAAGAAGCGCTAGACGACCGATCCGGAAGCCCTCGACGGCAGGGCCCTGCCCGCGGTCCGATCGCTCGCCGCGTCTCGGCGGCGAGCCTTCGCGGGAGGGCCCGCCCGCCCCGTCCGGGCGGCAAGTTCCCGAAGATCGCTGCAAGAACGCGAAGGAGACGTCCGGACGGAGTGCGTAGTGTGCCGTCGGATCCCCGCGAGCGACGCCCCGCCGCACGCGGAACGCCCGAACGTCCGCGCTCACGACGACGGTAAGGAGATGCCCGATGCGTCGAACCCTTCGCACCACGACCGCCCTCGCGGCCGTGGCCGTTCTCCTCGGCCTTGGCCCGGCCCGCGCCC
>DATIUR010000067.1:0-7238 GCA_035466675.1 Anaeromyxobacteraceae bacterium
CGGCGCATGTCCTCGACGCCCATGTAGACACGGCACTGCAGGCCGAGCAGGGCGCAGGCGGTGGCGGTAGCGACGCCGTGCTGGCCGGCCCCGGTCTCGGCGATGATGCGCGTCTTCCCCATCCGCCGGGCGACCAGCACCTGGCCGAGGGTGTTGTTGATCTTGTGCGCGCCGGTGTGGCAGAGGTCCTCGCGCTTGAGCAGGATCCGGCAACCGCCCGCCTCGGCGGAGAGGCGCCGCGCCTCGCCGAGCGGCGTCTCGCGGCCGGCGAAGCGCCGGAGCAGCTCCGAGAGCTCCGCCTCGAAGGCCGGATCGGCGCGGGCGGCCCGCCAGGCCGCCTCCAGCTCGTCCAGGGCGGGCACCAGCGTCTCCGGCACGAACCTGCCGCCGTAGGCCCCGAAGCGGCCGCGGGCATCGGGCATGGCCACGCTCATCCGTCCTCCCCCTCGCCGGGCGCTCCGCCGGGGAGGGCGGCCCGCGCCTCGGAGACGAACCGCTCCATCAGGCCGGCGTCCTTCACGCCGGGCGCGGCCTCGACGCCGCTCGCCACGTCCACCCCCCAGGGCCGCACCGCCCGGATGGCCTCGGCCACGTTCCCCGGATCGAGGCCGCCGGCCAGGATGACGCGGCCCCACCGCTTCGCCGCGGACGCGAGCGCCCAGTCGAAGCGGGCGCCGCTCCCGCCGTAGCCGGCCGAGGGCGCGTCGAGGAGGAACGTCCCCACCCCGGCGTCGCGGAACGCCTCCAGGGCGAGGACGTCGGACTCGGAGGCCACCCGGACCGCCTTCACCACCCGAACCGGCAGGTCGAGGCAGGACTCCGGCCGTTCGTCGCCGTGGAGCTGGACCACGCCCACCCCCGAGGCGAGCACCGCCGCCGCGATCTCCTCGCGGATCGCGTTCACGAAGACGCCCACCGCCGCCACGAAGGGGGGAAGCCGCCGGACGATCCGCCCCGCCTCCGCCGGCGGCAGGTACCGCCTCGACCCCGGCCAGAAGTTGAAGCCGAGCGCGTCCGCGCCGGCGCGCACCGCGGCGCGCGCGTCCTCGGGGCGGCGCAGGCCGCAGATCTTGACCCGGACGGTCACGCGCACATCTCCCGCAGGAGCCGCCCGGGATCGTCGGCCCGGACCAGCGCCTCGCCCACGAGCAGGTTGGCCGCCCCGCACGCCCGGAGGCGCCGGGCGTCCGCAGCCGTCCGCACGCCGCTCTCGGCCACGCCCTTCACGTCCTCCGGGAGGAGCGGCAGGAGGCGCTCGGAGACGGCCAGGTCCACCGCGAAGGTGCGCAGGTCGCGGTTGTTCACGCCGACCAGGCGGGCCCCCGCCCGGAGCGCCGCCTCGAGCTCGGGCTCGTCGTGCACCTCGACCAGCGCCGCCAGGCCCAGGCCCGCGCAGCCGTCGAGCAGGTCGCGCAGGCGGTCCCGGTCGAGGGCGGCCACGATGAGGAGCGCCGCGTCCGCCCCGTGCGCGCGCGCCTCGAGGAGCTGGTAGCGGTCGAGCACGAAGTCCTTGCGCAGGAGCGGGACCTCCACCGCGGCGCGGACGGCGGCCAGGTCCGCGAGCGAGCCGCCGAAGCCGGGGCCGTCGGTCAGGACCGAGACGCAGGCGGCGCCCGCCCCGGCGTAGCGGCGCGCCTGGGCGGCGGCGTCGAGGCCCGCCTGGATGGCCCCGGCCGACGGGCTCGCCCGCTTCACCTCGGCCACCACGCGCAGGGGGCCCCCCCGCGGCGAGAGGGCGTCGGCGAACCCCCGGGGAGGGACGGCGTCCCGGGCCCGCGCGGCCAGCTCGCGGTCGGGCAGGGCCGCGCGCCGCGCGGCCACCTCCTCCGCCTTGCGGGCCAGGATGCCGTCCAGGAAGGTCACGCCGGCACCGCCGCCACCAGGCGCCGGAGCTTCTCGGCCGCGGCGCCCCCGTCGATCGACCGCGCGCCCATCTCCACGCCGGACCTGAGGTCCCTGGCCGCGCCCGCGGCCACCAGCGCGGCGGCGGCGTTGGCGAGCACCGCGTCCCGCGGCGCGCCCTTCTGGCCGGAGAGCACGTCCCGCAGGATGGCGGCGTTCCGGTCGGCGTCGCCGCCGGCGATCTCCGCCTCGGGGTGACGGGGCAGGCCCAGGTCCTCCGGGAGGACCGAGTACCGCTCGCAGGCGCCCCCCTTCACCTCGCAGACGTGGGTCATGCCGGTGACGGCGATCTCGTCCAGCCCCTCGCCGTGGACCACGAAGGCGTGCACCGCGCCCAGCGCCGCCAGCACGCCGCCCAGCACCGGCACCCAGCGCGGCTCGTAGACGCCCATGACCTGATGTCGCGCGCCGGCCGGGTTGGCGAGGGGGCCGAGCAGGTTGAAGACGGTGCGGGCGCCCAGCTCGCGCCGGATGCCGGCCACCGCCTTGAAGGCGGGGTGGAGGCGGGGCGCGAAGAGGAACCCGATCCCCACCTCCTCGATGGCCCGCTCCACCGCCTCCTTGGGCGCCTCCACGTTCACGCCCAGGGCGGCGAGCACGTCGGCCGATCCGGCCCGCGACGAGACCGCGCGGTTCCCGTGCTTCGCCACGGTGACGCCGGCGCCCGCCACCACGAAGGCCGCCCCGGTCGAGATGTTGAAGGTGCTCCGGCCGTCGCCGCCGGTGCCGCAGGTGTCCACGAAGACGTCCTTCGTCACCCGGACCCGGTCGACCCGGGCGCGCATCACCTCGGCCGCGCCGGCGATCTCCTCCACCGTCTCGCCCTTGAGGCGCAGGGCGGCCAGGAAGGCCCCCACCTGCGCGGGCGTGGCGCCGCCGTCGGCGATCTCGGTCATCACCTGCGCCATCTCGGCGCGGGCGAGGTCCTGCCGGTCGAGCAACCTTCCGAGCGCTTGCTGGATCACGTGGTCCCTCCGATCCGGCGGAGCCAGTTGCCGAGGAGGGCCTTGCCCGCCTCGGTCAGGATGGATTCCGGGTGGAACTGGACGCCCTCGACGTCCAGCACCTCGTGGCGGAGCCCCATGATCTCCCCCTCCTCCGTCCAGCTCGTGACCCGGAGGACGGAGGGGAGACCGTCGCGCTCCACCACCAGGGAGTGGTAGCGGCCGGCCAGGAACGGGCTCGGCACCCCCGCGTAGATCCCGTCGCCCCCGTGCAGGACCGGGCTCGCCTTGCCGTGCACGATCCGGAAGTTCCGGACCACCCGGCCTCCGAAGGCCTGCCCGATGGCCTGGTGGCCGAGGCAGACGCCCAGGATGGGCAGGTCGCCGGCCAGGGCGCGGATGGCGCCCAGCGTCACGCCCGCCTGGTCCGGCGTGCAGGGGCCGGGGGAGAGCACCAGGCCGTCCGGACGGCGGGCCCGGATCCCGGCCACGTCGACGGCGTCGTTCCGGAAGACGTCCACGTCGGCGCCCAGCTCGCCCAGGTACTGCACCAGGTTGAAGGTGAAGCTGTCGTAGTTGTCGACGAGGAGGAGGCGTGGCGCGGTCACCGGCGGCCTCCCCGGCGCGCGCGGGCCGACGGCGTCCGCGGCGGCGCATCGAGGACCCGCCCCTCGGCCTGGGCCACGGCGGCGAAGAGGGCGCGCGCCTTGTTCACGGTCTCCTGGTACTCGGCGGCGGGGCGGGAGTCGTAGACGATCCCGGCCCCGGCCTGCGCCGAGACCCGCCGGCCGTTCGCCATCAGCGTCCGGATGGCGATGCACATCTCCATGTTCCCGCCCCGGTCGAAGTAGCCGACCGCCCCGGCGTAGGGGCCGCGCCGGGCCGGCTCCAGCTCGTCGATGATCTCCATGGCCCGCACCTTGGGCGACCCGGTCACCGTGCCGGCCGGGAAGCCGGCGCGCAGGACGTCCACCGCCCCGAGCCCGGGCGCCAGCCGCCCCCGGACCTCGGAGACGAGGTGCATCACGTGGGAGTAGCGCTCCACCACCTTCAGGGCGGTGAGCTTCACGGTGCCGACCCGGGCGACGCGGCCGACGTCGTTGCGGCCCAGGTCCACCAGCATCACGTGCTCGGCGTTCTCCTTGGGGTCGGCGCGGAGCTCCGCCTCGAGCCGGGCGTCCTCGGCCGGGTCCGCGCCGCGGGGGCGGGTCCCCGCGATGGGACGGAGGGTGACCTCCCCGTCCTCGAGCTTCACCAGCGTCTCGGGGGAGCTGCCCACCAGCGCCCGCTCCCCGTCCTGCACGTAGAAGAGGTAGGGGGACGGGTTCACCCGCCGCAGGGCCCGGTAGATCTCGAAGGGCGGCAGGTCGGTCTCGGCGTCGAACCGCTGGGAGACCACGATCTGCTGGCAGTCGCCGGCGGCGATGTAGTCCCTGGCCCGCCGGACCGCGCCCTCGAAGGCGCGCCGGTCCACGCGCGGCGAGAGGGTGGCGGCGCGCGGGCGGCGCCGGGGGCGGCGGTCCAGGAGCGGGCGGGCCAGGGTCCGCAGCCGGGACCGGATCCGCGCCACGGCCCGGGCGTAGAGGGCGCGCGGGTCGTCACCGGCGTTCGCCCGCGCCTCGCAGATGACGTGCAGGGAGTGCCGGAGGTTGTCGAACGCCACCACCTCGTCGAAGTCCATGAGCAGGACGTCGGGGAAGGAGAGCTCGTCCGGGCGGGCCATGGGTACGCGCGGCTCGAAGAGCTTCACCGCGTCGTAGGAGACGTGCCCCACGAGCCCCCCGGAGAAGACGGGCGTCCCCGGGATCCGCACGGCGCGGTGGCTCGCCAGGGCGGCCCGGACCGCCGCGATGGGATCGCCCCGGTCGCCCAGCTTCCAGCGCAGGACGCTCCGCGGCGAGGCGCCCAGGAAGGAGAAGCGCGCGCTCCGCTCGCCGCCCTCCACCGACTCGAGCAGGAAGGCGTTCCTGCGGCCGCGGGACAGCTTGAGGAAGGCCGAGACCGGCGTCTCCGTGTCGGCGTCCACCTCGACCCGGACCGGGACGGCGCGCCCCGGGCGGCACAGCTTCAGGAAGGTGGGAAGGTCGGGCTTCGGCGACACTTCACCGGCGCCAAAGTAACACCGTCATGCCGTCACCCGGCGGGCCGGGCCCGCGACCTCCACGGCGTTCGCCGAGACGATCCGGTTGTTCGCGTCCACGAGCACCACGGTGGGCTCGTGGGTCCGGGCCTCCGACTCCTCCATCTCCGCGAAGGTGGCGAGGATGACGAGGTCGCCCGGCCGGTTCAGGTGCGCCGCCGCGCCGTTGATGCAGATGACGCCCGACCCGCGCGCGCCCCGGATGGCGTAGGTCTGCAGGCGCGACCCGCGGGTGATGTTCCAGACGTGAACCGCCTCGTACTCGAGGATGCCGGCCGCGTCGAGGAGGTCCTCGTCGATGCTGATCGAGCCCTCGTAGTCGAGGTCGGCGTGCGTGACCGTGGCCCGGTGGATCTTCGACCTGAACAGCGTCCGGCGCATTGGAGAACGATCCTTTTACCCGCTCGCTTCGCCACGCGCAAGGATCGCCTGCAGCGGGCTCGCCCCGGGACGGAGCCGGCGCCGGGACGTTTCCCGGACCGCAGGATTGTTCGGATCTCGCGGCGTGCGGTATGACCCGGACCGGTGCCCTCGCCCGTCGCCGGACGCCGCCTCGAGATCTTCGCCGCCGCCCGGGCCGACCCGACCGGCTTCTGCCGGCTCGACCCGTCGCGCGTCCGCTTCTCGCTCGGGACGTCGGCCGCGGACTTCGCCGTGCCGGTGGAGATCGCCGCACCGGCCCGCGCCATCGTGAGCGGCGCGGCGGTCGAGGCCGCGCTCCTGCTCGCCACGCACCACCGCCGCTTCGTCCCGGCCGACGACCTCGACCGGCTCATCCTGCGGGAGGAGTACGCCTCCCTCCCCCGGATCGCCCCGGTCCTCGGCTCGTCGGAGGCGGGCGGCCCCGATCTCCGGGCGGCCGCCCAGCTCGCCCCGGCCCTGCACCCGGCCCTCACCGGCGGCATCGTGACCGCCTGGATGGGACGGGGCGGCAAGGGGCGCTCGCTGGTGGCGCTCTGGATCGAGCTCTTCCGGACCGCCTTCGAGGAGATGGCGGCCTCGAAGGGGCGCGAGGAGACGCCGCTCCTCGTCGCGCTGGCGCTCTCCGGGGAGACGGCCGCGGCCGAGGGCGCCCTCCGCGACTGCCTGCCCGCCCCGCCGCTCGACCGGTACATCCGCAGCGCGGCGCTCTGCGCGCTCTGGGTGGCCGCGCGGACCGGGCTGGCCCGGTCCTGGCGCGATTCCGGGCGGGCGGTGGGCGATCCGCTCCTGGCCCGGATCGAGGCGGCCCTCGATCCCGCCCCCATCCTGGGCGGCCGGGCCGGGGTCCTGGGCGGGGGGGCCACCCTCTACGGGTGCGAGCTGTCCGCCGGCATCCCCCGGGCCGACGAGGCCGCCGCCCGGCTGGCGGGCGGCGCGGACCCGGAGGCCATCGCCGGGGACCTCGCCGCGGTGCTCTCGCGGGACGACGAGCTGTCCCGCCGCGCCGAGCAGGCGGTGGCGGTGGCCAGGCTGCGCGAGATCCTGGCCGCGGCGGTGAGCGCCGCGGAGGAGGCCGGGCAGGGGGCCCGGGTGGCCCCGCTCCGGGACCTGCTCGTCGCGCCGGGAGCCGTCGGCGTCGCGATCGCCGAGGACCCGTCGCGAAAGGAGCTGCTCCGGCTCCTGACCGCCTCCGACCCGGGCGGCGAGGCCGGGGGTCTCCTGGCCGAGGCGGCGCGCGCCGTGAAGGCCTGGAAGCAGAGGGAGCCGGCCGCGGCGCTCGGCTTCGACCGAGGGGCGGCGCGGGCCGAGTACGCGGCCGCGGCGGCCGCCCTCCTGTGCGACGTGGCCCTGGAGCGGCTCACCGCCCCGGCGCGCCGCGCCCTCTCCTTCCGGACCGGGCGCGAGGCCGAGGGGGGCACCGACGCCGAGTGGGAGGCGGGACGCCTCTACCGGATGTCGACCGGTGGCCCCATCCTCCGGGTCTCGGCGGAGGCGCCGGTCGGCCACCTGTTCGCGGACGTGAAGGACTTCACCCGCCGCACCACGGTGCTCGGGCAGGCGGCCATGGCCGAGTTCCTGCGGCGCGAGTTCTACCAGCCCATCGTGGCGGCGGCGAAGGAGCACGTGGGCGGGATGCGCCACCTGGCCGACCGGGGCGGGGTGCAGCTCAACAACCTGCTCGGCGACGCCATCACCTTCTCGGGCGGGATCGGGGCCCTCGTCGCGCTCGCCCGCGAGATCCGGCGGATCCTGGCCGACTACGGCACCCGGCTGGCCCGGGAGGCCTCGAGCGAGGCGGCCTCCCGGCAGGTGGCCGAGGCCGAGGCCGC
>DATIUR010000068.1:0-7520 GCA_035466675.1 Anaeromyxobacteraceae bacterium
CACGCCGAAGACCGCGTCCCGGGCGGGCTCCTCCTCGGTCGGGTAGCGCCACCTGGATGGTATCCGGAGGCCGCATGATCGGCTCGCTGCTCCTCGCCACCGCGCTCAGCGCCTCCCCCCACTTCGCGTTCGCCTTCTCCGACGCCTCCGGCAACCGCCTCCTCGCCCTGGGGTCCGTCGCGGACCCTGCGCGCCTGACCCGGGCCACCTGCGACGGCACGGTGCGCGAGGTCGCCTTCCTGGCGCAGCGGGGTGGGACGGACTCCGGCCGACAGACGAGCGCCAACTTCGACCAGGTCGCGGGCGCGCTCTACCAGGTCAAGGGCGCGGCGATCGCCGCCGGCGCCTCGTGCCTCCTCGCCACCGCCGCGTTCTTCGAGGCGCGGCCGCCGGTGGCCGTCGCCGCCACCCGGAGGACGTGCGACGGCAGGGTGGCCGCGGCGGTCGCCGGCCTGAGCGAGCGCGCCGTCGAGCGCTGCCTCGAGGTGGGATCCCTTCCCGGAGGCCGGCTGGCGCTGGTCACCTACGCCAGGAGCGGCGCCGAGCTGCTCGTCGGCTTCGTGCTGGTCACGGACGCGGTGACCGCGATGCGCAGCTTCCCGGCCACCGCCCGGAGCGGCGCGCCGAGCTGCTGGCGCGTCGATGACGGCTGCATCTTCGAGCCCGGTGCGTACCACGTGCCCTTCGTGCTGGCCGGCGCCGGCGGGCCGACGCTCTTCGCCCTCTGGGACGGGGCGGAAGGGCAGAACCTCGAGATCCTGGAGCCGAAGGCAGGCGTCCTCGAGGCGGGCGCCACGGCCTACCGCTACTGGGCTCCGCTCTGACCGCCCGGGGGCAGGCGGGAGCCCTCGAGGCGCGTCGGGTGACCGACGTGGCACGCGACCGCCCTTCGTCCTCGCCGTGGGCGAGGCGAACCCATGCGAGGAGTCTAGCGGAACCGACCGCGGTGGCCATCGTCGATCTCGCGATGCCGGCCGCCCGCGGCCGATCTCGTTGACCCCCCGCCTCTGGGTCTGGGACGATCGGCGCCGGCGATGCCCGGCGCGCCCGACCTGCTCGACCACCCGCTCGTCTCCGAGCGGTACTTCTTTCCGCGCCCCTCGCGGCTCGCGTCGCCGTTCCGCGTGGACGCCGGCGACGCGACGCTCGCGTGCTCGTTCCACGCCGTCGCCCCGGAGGCGCCCACGGTGGTGCACTTCCACGGCAACGGCGAGATCGTGGACGACTACCTGGGCGGCTTCGCGGAGCGGTTCGCCTGGCTCGGCTGGAACCTGCTCCTCGCCGAGTACCGCGGCTACGGCCGGTCCACCGGGGAGCCGCTCCTCGGGCGGATGCTCGGCGACGTCGAGCACGTGGTCCGCGCGGCCGGCGCGCCGCCGGAGCGCATGGTCGCCTTCGGGCGCTCCGTCGGATCGATCTTCGCGATCGAGGCGGCCGCGCGGTTCCCGACACTGGCCGGGCTCGTCCTGGAGAGCGGCGTGGCCGATCCGGCGGAGCGGCTCCTCCTGCGCCTCTCTCCGCGCGAGCTCGGCGTCGCCCCGGACGAGCTCGCGCGCGCCTGCGCCGCCCGCCTCGACCACCGCCGGAAGCTCGGCGCGTACGCCGGCCCGGTGCTCGTCCTGCACGCGATCCACGACGGCCTCGTCCCGGCGGACAACGCCGAGCGGCTCGCCTCGTGGGCGCGCGGCCCGGTCACGAGGAGGCTGTTCGAGGAGGGCGACCACAACACCGTCCTCCACGAGAACGAGCACGCCTACTTCGACGCGGTCGGGGAGTTCCTGGCGAGCGTGATGCCGTAGGCGGCCCGCGCACTCCGGTCGCCCGCCGGCGCCCGGTCCTCGCCGGTCCAACGATCCGAAACCACTCGGGATCGGGGGGGGATGCGCCGTCCCCGCCTCACGGGACTGTGACGGGAAACCGAGGTCTGGAACCCTGGGGGTGGCGTCGAGATCCGATGCGAGCCGGGGGGCCGCGTGAGCAAGGAACGAAGCACGAACCGGACGTTCTGGGCGGAGATACTCGCGAAGGCGAGCGACGAGGAGCTCGCGAAGATCGTCGAGACCCTCGAGGCCCGACGCGCGGCCGAGGGGAGCGCAGCCGACGGCGACCTCCTCATCCTGGCCCGCTGGACGCTGCAGCACAGGAACGCGGGAGCCCGGGCCGGCACGGGAGGGTGACGCCCGCGAGGCCGCCGGAGGGAAGGACCCCCGGGAGGCGCGGCCGTCGCCGGCCCGTCACCCATGCGTCTCCCCCGGCTCCGTCACCCAGCGCGCCGCGGCGAAGACCGCGGCCATGGCGGCGTAGCCGGCCGCCCAGGGCCAGGCGGGCGCGAGCAGGATGGCGGTGTCGGCCTGCACGTACCGCCACGAGTGGACGAGCCCGAGCGCCGAGAGGATGGCGGCGGCCGCCGTCCAGGCCGAGGCGAGGAGGAAGCGGCGCTCGATCACCGCCACCGTGGCCGCGGCCAGGATCATCGAGGTGAAGATGAACCCCTGCTCGAGCGCGAAGGCGCCGGTGATCCAGACGTCGCCGGCCTGGAACGCCCCGACGAACGCGTCCGAGAAGGGCGCCCCGGGGCTCCCCAGCCCCGCCGCCCGCAGCCCCGCCTTGGCCATGAGCGCGCCCCAGGCCCCGAGCGCGGGCAGGAGCCCCACCACCACCGCCGGGGCATGGCCGCGCGGCGTGGCCTGGAAGGCCTGGGCCGCGATCACCATCCCGATCCAGAGGACGATGGCCATCCCGGCGTCCACCGGGATCGCCCAGGCGATGGCGCCCAGCGTGCCGGTGAGCGCCACCACCGTGAAGAACGCGCCGTTCAGGATCGAGTAGCCGGCCCGGGCGCCCAGCGCCTTCCAGCCCGGGTGGCCGATGTAGATGGTGGTCGGAAACGGCGAGCCGAAGGCGGCGGCCGCGAGCGTCCCGAGGCCGTTCACGAGGAGCGAGGGGCGGGTGGGGTAGGGATCCCCCGCCGCCTCGGCCGACTCGACGTTCTGCAGGGAGCCGACCACGTTGAAGAGCCCCATGGGCAGGATCACCGAGAAGTAGGCGGCGAGCTGCTCGAGCCGGAGCGAGCGGAGCACCGCGTCCAGGGCGGGGACGGGCAGCGCCAGGCCGCCCCAGGGCGGCGCCGAGGCCGAGGCCGGCGCGATCCCGGTCAGCCAGGCGAGGAGCGTGCCGAGCGCGACGGCCACGAGGCCCCCGGGGATCCGCCCCCGGAACCGGACGTGGCCGAAGTAGGTGAGGAGCACGATCCCGAGCGTGGCGAGCCCGACCACCGGCCGCGCGAAGGTGCGGAACAGGAAGCCGAGCGAGATGAAGCCGAGCGCGATGCCGGCCAGCGTGGAGAGCAGGGCCGCCCGCGGCGTGGCCCGCCGGATCCGCTCCGCCACGAAGGCGCCGGCCGACTCGATGACGCCCGAGCCGACCGTGGCGAGCAGGCCCGCCTCCCAGGCGGCCCGGGCCGGGTCGGGGTGCCCGGCCGCCTCGGCCGCGAGCCGCGCCGGGAGCATCACCAGGAAGACGTGCCCGAAGAGCGAGACGGTGTTGACGCCGTACGGCAGCGCGCACACGTCGGTCCGGCCGGTCCGGAGGGCGAGCCGCCGCGCCTGCCAGGCGTAGTAGAGGTTGCCGACCAGGATCGAGACGGCCGCGGCGGGCAAGATGCGCCCGTGCACCAGCTCCGCCGAAAAGCCCAGGACGCCCCGGCAGAGCGCGTCCACCAGGAGGAGCTGGACCAGGTTGTCGAGGGCGAGCCCGAAGAAGCCGTCGACGTCGCCGCGGACGAGCCACCGCATGGCCGGCGATGGTAGCGCGATCGCGGCCGCGCCGGCCGCCTCCGTTCAGCGGCGGCGCAGGACCAGGATCCGGTCGCCCTCCTCCGGGCCGGGCAGGTCCTCCTCGAGCGAGAGGGCCGGGTGGGCCAGCGCGCCGACGTCGCGCACGCCGAAGCCCGGGTCGGCCGCCCGGACCGTGGCGTCGATCCGGGCGAGGCGGGGCAGGCCCTCCTCGCCGGGGCGCCGGAACGGACCGTACAGGACGAGCGGTCCCCCCGCCGGCAGGATCTCCGCGGCGCCCTCGAGGAGCGCCGGGGTGGCCTCCGGCGCCGCCACGTGCAGCACGTTCACGCAGAGGAGCGCGTCGGCGGGCCGGCACCGCGAGGCGGGCGCGCGCAGGTCGTAGAGGAGCGGCGGGCGGAGGTTCGGGAGGCCTGCCTCCCCGGACCAGGCGGCGATGCTGTCGCGCGCCTCGGGATCCGGGTCGGACGGCTGGAGGACGAGGTCCGGGAAGGCGCGCGCCAGGAAGACCGCGTGCTCGCCGGTGCCGCTCCCGATCTCGAGGACCGTGCCCCGGGCGGGCAGGACCCGACGGAGGGCCGACAGGAGCGCCTCCCGGTTCCGGGCGGCGGCGGGGGCGGCGCGCTTCATGCGTCCTTCATACCTCCGGCGCCCCCGCCGGGCCCGGCGACGCGCCCCGCGAGGAGGTACACTCCCACCCGCGCGCGGGCGCGCGCCACGGGGGACCGGAGCTGACCAGACGCCGACGCGGGAGCCCCGCCGGGCTGGCGATCGCGGTCCTGGCCGCGTGCGCCACCGTGCCGTCGCGGCCGGTCGAGCCTCCGCCGCCCGCCGAGCGCCGCTTCGAGATCCCGGGCCAGGGGGACCTCCTGGTCCCGCTCCCGGCCGGCTGGACGGAGTCGCAGCTCGAGCAGGACCCCGGCACGCCGCCCACCTTCCAGCTCGAGCCCGGGGACGGCGCCTTCCTCCTCCTCGTCACGCCGCTCTGGAATCCGGACGACCCGGAGGCCCCCGCCCGGCTCGAGCAGGCCCGGGCCCTGGTCGAGTACGCCCGCCGCGAGATGGCGGCCGCGGCCCTGGAGGCGGAGCTCCCGCTCGTCGAGCTCGCGGGCGACGGAGCGCGCGGGTACTGGTTCCAGGCGACCGACCGGACGCTGGCCGGGAAGCCCAAGCCGGCCGGCGAGTGGCTCCACGTCCTCCAGGGGGCCGTGGCGGTGGGCCGCCTGGTGGTGGCCTTCACGCTCCTCGACGACGCGGACGGCCCGCACCGGCGGCTCGTCCTCGACGCCATGCGGGCGGCGCGCCAGGAGCCGCCGGAGGAGGAGGAAGGCGACGAGGAGGAGGACGAGCAGGCGCGGGTGCTGGCCGACGAGCCGCTCTCGGTGGCCCTGCCCGGGCGCTCCTGGTCGGTGCTCCTCGATCTGCCCGGGTTCGCCGCCCAGCCGCCGCATCCCGGAGAGGACGGGCGGGGGGTGCTGGCCCTCGCCGCGGACACCCGGTCGAACGCGGTCGCCTCGGTGCTCGTCGTCGAGCGGGAGGGCGTGGGCTCGGCGAGCGGCTGCCGGGAGCACGACCTCGCGCACGTCCGCGCGGCGTTCCGGATCCGCGAGCTCAGGACCTGGGAGGTGGGGGTGGTGGCCCGGGCGCGGTACGTGGTCCCGGAGATGGACGGCCGGAAGGTGAACCAGCTCGACCTGCACGCCTGGAGGTTCCGCGACGGCGCCTGCGTGGCGGTGCACCTCTCGCTCATGGACCACCGGCCCGGGGACGAGGCGGTCCTGGAGCGGATCGCCGCCACCCTCCGCCTGGCGGAGTCGTTCTAGACGAGCCTTCCGCCCCATCCGTCTTCCGAGTCGGCGCGGACGAGCCCGGGCCCGCGCGCTTGCTCGCCGGGGCGCGGACCGTCACCGTCGAATCCGGAACCGTCTCCCCGCGCCCGGAACCCCTGCGGCAACGCAAACCAGCCGGGCGCGTCCGGCTGGAAGGCTGCGGCTGGACATGCGTTGCACCGCAGCTGCCCGGGAACCGGCAGGCCCTCGCCGACGGCTCGCTGCGCGGCGCGGCCCCGGGTCTCGCCGCGCCGGGGAGCGGAGCCGCCGGCGGGACAGGGACCCGCGGGGGGCGTTGCCCGAGGCGCGGAGCGTTCGAGCGCGGGAGGGCTTCTTCGGTCGGGGATCGGACCGGCAGCGGCGCCGGTCCAGCCGCTGCGATCCGGGCCGTAGCGGAGCGTGCTGGCAGGGCGTCGATGCCGGCGGGAGCGGACGGGATCGGCGGCCGTACCCTCTCCCGCGAGGCGCGGAGCGCCGAGGGGAACGCCTCCCCCGCGGGGCCCGTGCACGGACGCTGCGCTTCCGTGATCCCGAACCGCGCAGCGTCGCTTGACCTAGCGGCCGGACGGTTCGAGCACCGTGGCCAGCGCCGCCCGCAGGGCGTCGAGGTCGAAGGGCTTGTCCACCCGCCGGTTCGGGATGGAGTCGAGGAAGGACTGCTGTTCGGGCGTGAAGACCCCGCCGGTCATGACCACCACCCGCTCCGCCAGCGCCGGCCAGCGCGCCCGCAGGGCGGCGTACAGCTTCATGCCGGAGAGGTCGGGCATCATGAGGTCGCACAGGATCGCGTCGAAGGCCTCGCCCCCCTCGACGCGGCGAAGGGCCGGGGCGCCGCCCGACGCCTCCACCACCTCGTGGCTGCCGGCCAGGAGCCGCGCCACCGCGGTCCGGACGTCGGGGTCGTCGTCGACGACGAGGACGCGAGCCATGGACGGCATCCTACCGCGCCACCCCGGCGTCAGGGACCGAACAGCAGCCGGACCACGGCGACGGCGGCCGCGAATCCGGCCAGGTCGGCGAGCAGGCCGGCCGGCAGCGCGTGGCGGTACCGCGTGACCCCCGCGGCCCCGAAGTAGACCGCCAGCACGTAGAAGGTCGTCTCGGTCGAGCCGGCCATCACCGAGGCGAGGCGGCCCGCGTACCCGTCCGGTCCCTCGCTCCGGAGGACGTCGCCCACCACCCCCAGCGCCGCGCCGCCCGAGAGGGGGCGGACCAGCACCAGGGGCAGCACGCTGGCCGGGATCCCGATCGCTCCGGTGACCGGCTCGAGAAGGCCGGTCAGGGCCTCGAGGGCGCCCGAGCCCCGCAGCATGCCGAGCGCGACGAAGATGGCCACCAGCGGGGGAATGATCCGCACCCCGGTCTCGAAGCCTTCTTTGGCGCCCTCGAGGAAGACCGGGTAGACACGGACGCGGCGGGAGAGGGCGTAGGCGGGGATGCCCGCCAGGAGCAGCGGGATGGCCCAGGTGGAGACGGCGTCGAGGACCGCCCGCACGGTCAGCCCTCCGGGCCGGCCGGCGCGGCCGGGAAGAGCCGGGCCAGGACCTTCGCCGCGACGACCGCCGTCAGCGCGCCGCAGGCGCTGGCCAGCAGGGTGGCCCCGAGGATCTCGGCGGGCGCGCGGGAGCCGGCGGCGGCCCGCAGCGCGATGACGCTGGCGGGGACGAGCTGGATGGAGGCGGTGTTGAGGGCGCAGAGCATCGCCTGCGCGTCGGTCGCCGTCCCCTTGTTGGGGTTGAGCTCGTCGAGCCGCCTGATCGCCTCGAGCCCGAACGGGGTCGCCGCGTTGCCCAGGCCGAGGACGTTGGCCGAGACGTTCATGACGATCGCGCCGAGGGCGGGGTGATCGCCGGGGACGGAGGGGAAGAGGCGGCGGAGCACCGGGCGCATCGCCCTC
>DATIUR010000069.1:0-7696 GCA_035466675.1 Anaeromyxobacteraceae bacterium
CCGACGGCGTCGCCGAGGACCCGCTTCGGATCCGCGCACGACACCGGGGTGTACGCAGTGAAGCGCTCGGTGGCGCCGGGGAGGTCCCTCACGAAGCAGATATCGTCTTTCTCGTACGGGTTGTGTGGCTCAAGATCGAAGTAGCCACTCACCCCGAGGAAGAAGAGCAGGGCCCCGAGGATCCCGGCCTCCTTGGGCAATACGAGGAGCCCGATCTTGTGCCTTCGAGATTCGCTCAAGTTCGTCGCGCGGCGAAACGCGCGGGTCGATCGAGAGCAACGACCATGCCGCTGCCGTCCGCCCGGTGCGACCGCGAGCTTGCGTCACCTGTGGCCGCTTGGACACCGCGCTCCGTGGTCGCGTGGCCACTGGGCGGGACTGGGCCGCCTCGGGCCGGATCGCCGGCCGCGCAGCCGGTCCCCGAACGCGCCCGTCACGACCCGATGATCCGCTCCAGGAAGAGCCGCGCCTCGGGGCGCGACCAGTCGCGGGGGCCGATCACGTAGGCCACCAGCCGGCCGCTCTGGTCCACGACGTAGGTCTCCGGGAACTTCATCTGGTCCGGGCAGCGGCCGCGGCCGGTGCAGTAGTAGGCGCGGGTGAGAAGCTGGTCCGGGTCGAGGGCGATCACCAGCCCCGGGGGCGGCGGGCCCGCGAAGAACTCGCCGATGGGCCCGGGGCCGTCGTCCACCGAGATGGCCACCATCCGGAACTTCCCCGGGTGCGCGCGCTCGAGCTCCCGCCCGAGCCGCACCATGGAGGGCATCTCCTCGCGGCACGGCGCGCACCAGGTCGCCCAGAAGTTCACGAACACCACCTGCCCGCGCGCCGCGGCCAGGGAGAACTTCCCCCCGTCCAGCGTGGGCGCCTCGATGGGCGGCGCGGGCACGTCGGCGCGGTCGATCCCGAACATCGCATCGACGCGTGCCTGCTCGCGCCTCGGCCCCTCCACCAGCCCGTCCCAGGCGAGGAGGCCGAGCGCGATGGCGGCCGCGGCCACGCCGCCCACCCACAGCGCCAGCTTGCCGGGGGAGGCCGGCGGCCCCGGTGGCTTCGCTCCGTCCATGGGGGCGATCTTCTACACCGAGGTCGTGCCTTGCCGCCAGGCGGCCGTCCGCGCGAGACTCCCCTGCGTGCGCGGCCTGATGGGCACCTTCTCGGCCCTCCCCCTCCCGGACCTCGTCGACCTCCTGGCCCGGCGGGGCGCCACCGGGGCGCTCACCTGCGAGCGGGGTACCGTGCGCAAGACCGTCCACCTGCGCGAGGGGTCGGGCGTGGGGGCCTCCTCGAACGACCCCCGCGAGTACCTGGGCGCGCTCCTCGTCGCGTTCGGCCACATCGACGAGGAGCAGCTCGCCCGGGCGTTCCGGACGCAGGAGGAGACGCGCGTCCGGCTCGGGAGCGTGCTCGCCCTGGAGGGCACGGTCCGGCCCGAGACGATCCGCGACGTGCTCGCCATCAAGATCCGCGAGACCCTGCTCGACGTCTTCCTGTGGGACTCGGGGGTCTTCTCCTTCGACGACGGTCCGCCCCCGGCGGTGGACGAGCTCGACCCGGCGGTCCCGCTCGCCGACATCGCGCGCGAGGCGGAGTTCCGGGCCACCGCCTGGCAGGCCTTCCGGGCGGCCTTCCCCTCCGGAGCGGCGACGCTCGAGGTGGACGAGTCGCGCCTGCCGCCGGGCGCCGGGCCGGAGACGGTGGAGGGGCGCGTGCTGGCGCTGGCGCGGGAGGGGAGGACCATCGACGAGATCGGCCTGGCCCTGCGCGCCACCGAGTTCCACCTGTACCAGCGCATCTACGCGCTGCACAGCCGGGGCTCCCTCCGCCCCGCGCCGCCGAGGATCATCGGGGAGGCCGCCCGCGCCGACGGCGCCGCCGCCGACGAGCTCCTGGGGCGCGCCCGCTCCCTGCTCGCGGAGGGCCGCGCCGCGCAGGCCGCGGCGCTGGCGGGGCGCGCCCTCGAGCTCGCGCCCTCCCTGGGAGGCGCCCGCGCCGTGCTGGCCGAGGCGGAGTCGGCGGTCCTCGAGGACCTGCGGCGGGACCTGCTCGATCGCCCGCGGGCGCCGCGGCCCGTGCCGGAGGGCGCCGAGCGGGCGCGCCAGCGCCTCCCCGCCGCGGACCTCTACCTCCTGTCGCGCTGCGACGGCGCGCGCACGGTCCGGGACCTGGTCGCGCTCGCGCCCATGCGCGAGATCGAGGTCCTGCGCACCCTCGCCCGGCTCGGCGAGGTGGGGCTCCTCGATCTCAGCGGGAGCTGACCGCGACGGCGCCGCGCCCCTCGCCCGCCCGGGCCAGCCGGCCGGAGAAGTACGCGTCGAGGGCCTCGCGGGCGACGGTGGGCGCGCGGACGCGCCAGAGCCGGCCGTTCGCCACCACCGCGGCCACCGCCACCTCCGGCCGGTCCACGGGCGCGAACCCGACGAACCAGGAGTAGTCGCGGTACGGCTCGCGCTCGGCCAGCGAGCCGGTCTTGCCGGCCACCTCCACGCCGCGCAGGGAAGGGGGCGGCCTGCGGAAGACGCGGCGCGCCGTCCCGTCGGAGACGGTCCGCCGCATCATCTCGGCGAGGATCTCGCCGGCGCGCTCGTCCACCACGCGCCAGGGCGCGGGCGCCGCCGCGGCCGCGGCGGCGTCCGGCGGCTCGACCACCACCGGAGGCACGAGCAGGCCCCGGTTCGCCACCACCGCGGCGAGCAGCGCGGCGTGCAGGGGCGAGAGCCGCACCGGCCCGAAGCCCGCCGCGGCGGCGGCCAGGGCGAACGGGGCGTCCTCGATCTCCGCCCGCGACACCTCCACGGGCGTCGCGAAGGGGAGGGGGACGTTGAAGAGGAACCGCTCCGCCCCGGCCCGCAGGACGTCGGCGCCGAGCGCCCGGCCGGCGAGCTTCGCGAAGACCACGTTGGTCGAGCGGCCGAAGGCCTCCGCGAAGCTGACGCAGCGCCGGTCGCGCCGCGGATCGTCGGCGAGCAGGCCCGGCCGGAGCCGGTGGCGCCCGCCGTGGTAGCAGGTCTCCTCCTCGGGCGAGACGCCCTGCTCGAGCAGGGCGGCGGCGGTGACGATCTTGAAGATGCTCGCCGCCGGGGCGAGGGCGCGGACGGGGAGGCCCCGGCGCCCCGGCTCCTCCTGCGAGTGCTCCGCCAGGGCCAGGATCCGCCCGGTGGCCGGCTCGAGCACCACCGCGGATCCCCAGGGAACCTCGTACGACCGCAGGAAGCGCTCCAGCCTGGCCTGGAGGCGCGGGTCGAGCGTGAGCGTGGCCTCCCCGTGGCCGAGGGGCGCCACCATCCGGCCGCTCCCGCGGTCGAGCCGCAGGGCGGAGAGGTCGAGCGCGGGGAGCGGTGCCTCCGGCGCGGCCGGCGCTGTCGCCGCGGCCGTCGCCGGCGGGGTCGCCGCCTTCGCCGCCCCTCCGTCGCCGCGGGGCGGAGCCTGGACGGCGGACGCGCCGAGGGCGAGGAGCGCGCTCGCGAGGAGGAGGATCCGGGGAAGGGCGGGCGGCATGAGCGGGCGGCGCGGCCGCGCCAGTCTGCCGCACGGCCGGCCGCCGGTCAAAGTACCGTGCCGTCGCGTCGCCGCCTGCGTCCGGGCGCCGGGCTTCGGGCTCCAGCCTCCGGGCTCCGGGAGAGGCACCGCGGTCGCTGCCGCCCTCCCGAAGCCCGGAGCCCGCGTCACCTCCGCGCGGCCCGCCTCGCCTTGCGGGCCGGAGCGCGCGCGGCCCCGGCCTTCCGCGCGGGCGACCCCTTGGCGCGAGCCTTCTCGCGCAGCGCCGCCTGCGCCGCGGCCAGGCGCGCGATGGGCAGCCGGAACGGCGAGCAGGAGACGTAGTCGAGCCCGATGTCGTGGCAGAACTCCACCGAGGACGGGTCGCCCCCGTGCTCGCCGCAGATGCCGAGCTTGATGTCCGGCCTGCCCTTCCGGCCGTTCTCGACCGCCCAGCGCATGAGCGCCCCGACGCCGTCGCGGTCGATGGAGACGAACGGGTCGACCGGGTAGATCTCCTTGTCCAGGTAGGCGGCCAGCACCGGGCCGGTGTCGTCGCGCGACAGGCCGAAGGTGGTCTGGGTGAGGTCGTTCGTGCCGAAGGAGAAGAACTCGGCCGTCTTCGCGATCTCGGCCGCGGTGATGGCGCCGCGGGGGATCTCGATCATGGTGCCGACCCGGTACTTCACCTTGCGCCCGCGCTCGGAGAAGACCTCGTCCGCCACCCGGCGCACCACCGCGGCCTGGTCGTCGAGCTCCTTCTTCACGCCCACCAGCGGGATCATCACCTCCGGCTCGACCTTGCCGCCCCTCTCCTCGACGTCGCAGGCCGCCTCGAAGATGGCCCGGGCCTGCATCTCGGTGATCTCCGGGTAGGAGACGCCCAGCCGGCAGCCGCGGTGCCCGAGCATGGGGTTCGACTCGTGCAGCTCGGCGATCCGGCCCCGCACCCGCTCGACGGGCTTCCCGCTCGCCCGGGCCAGGGCGGCGATCCCCTCCTCGTCCTGGGGCAGGAACTCGTGGAGGGGCGGGTCGAGCGTGCGGATGGTCACCGGCCGCGGCCCCATCGCCTCGAAGATGCCGCGGAAGTCCTCCCGCTGGATGGGCAGGAGCTTGGCGAGCGCCCGGCGGCGGTCCTCCACCGTCTCGGCCACGATCATCTCGCGCATCGGGCCGATCTTCCCCACGCCGAAGAACATGTGCTCGGTGCGGCAGAGCCCGATGCCCTGCGCGCCGAGCGCGACCGAGGTGGTGGCCTGGTCGGGCTGGTCGGCGTTGGCGCGCACCCGCAGGCGCCGGGCCCCGTCCGCCCAGGAGAGGAGCCTCGCGAAGTCCCGGTAGGTCGGGGCGTCCTTCTCCCCCCGCGTCCGTTCCACCAGCACCTGCAGCACCTCGGAGGGCCGGGTCTCGAGCCGCCCCTCGATCACCTCGCCCGTCATGCCGTCGATGGAGAGCCAGTCTCCCTCGCGGAAGGTCTTCGGCCCGGCGGCGGTGGCCACCGTCATGGTGCGGGCGTGGTAGTCGAAGGAGAGGGCCTCGCACCCCACGATGGCCACCTTGCCCATCTGCCGGGCCACCAGCGCCGCGTGCGAGGTCATGCCGCCGAAGGCGGTCAGGAAGCCCTCGGCCGCGGCCATGCCGCGGATGTCCTCCGGGCTCGTCTCGTGGCGGGCCAGCACCACGCTCTCGCCGCGGGCCCGCCAGGTCTCGGCGTCGGGCGCGAAGAAGACCACCCGGCCGCTGGCGGCCCCCGGCCCGGCGGGGAGCCCCTTGGCGAGCAGGCGGCTCGACTTCACCGCCTCGGCCTTCCGCTCGGCGTCGAAGATGGGGCGCAGGAGGTGGTTCAGCGCCTCCGGGTCCACCCGCAGGAGCGCCTCCTCCCGCGAGATGAGCTTCTCCTCCGCCATCTCGACCGCGATGCGCACCGCCGAGAGCCCGGTGCGCTTGCCGCTGCGGGTCTGCAGGACGTAGAGCTTGCCGCGCTCGATGGTGAACTCGATGTCCTGCATGTCCTTGTAGTGGCGCTCCAGCTTCTGCCGGACCGCCAGGAGCTGCTTCGCGATCTCCGGCCAGTGGGCGGCCATCTGCGCGATCTTCTCCGGCGTGCGGATGCCGGCCACCACGTCCTCGCCCTGCGCGTTCACCAGGAACTCGCCGTAGAACTCGTTCTCGCCGGTGGCCGGGTTCCGGGTGAAGGCGACGCCGGTCCCGGAGTCGTCGCCCATGTTCCCGAAGACCATCGACTGGACGGTGACGGCCGTCCCCCACTCCGACGGGATTCCGTTCATCCGCCGGTAGGCGATGGCGCGGTCGTTCTCCCAGGAGCGGAACACCGCCGAGACCGCCTGCCCGAGCTGGCCGTGCGGGTCGTCGGGGAAGTCCACGCCCCGGCGCCGCCGGATCTCCGCCTTGAACTCGGCCACCAGCTCGCGCAGGGCCTCCACCGGCAGGTCGGCGTCGAACCGGACGCCGCGGGCGTGCTTCTTGCGCTCCAGGATGACCTCGAACGGATCGCGGTCCTCCTTCCGCTCCGGCTTCATTCCCAGCACCACGTCGCCGAACATGGCCACGAACCGCCGGTAGCTGTCCCAGGCGAAGCGGGGGTTCTTCGCGCGCGAGGCCAGCCCCTCCACGGTGGCGTCGTTCAGGCCCAGGTTCAGGACCGTGTCCATCATGCCGGGCATGGAGACGCGCGCCCCGGAGCGCACCGAGACGAGGAGGGGGTTCTCCGGGTCGCCGAAGCCCTTGCCGGTGGCCGACTCCACCTTCCGCATGGCGGCCTTCATCTCGGCCTCGAGGCCGCGCGGCAGCTTCTTGCCGGACGTGTAGAAGGCGGTGCAGACCTCGGTGGTGATGGTGAAGCCGGACGGGACGGGGATGCCGATGTTGGACATCTCGGCGAGGCCGGCCCCCTTCCCGCCGAGCAGCTCCTTCATCTCGCGGCTGCCCTCGGCCTTGCCTCCGCCGAACGAATAGATGCGCTTCGCGGTCGCCATACTCGGCTCCTCGGAACGGAAATCGCCTGGATTGGAAGACCCGACAACGTACCAGATGGATGCGGGCCCCTGGCAAGGCCAAACGGCTCGGCCCTCCCTCGGCGGTGGACGCCGCGGCCGCCCGGGCGTAGAGGGGAGCGGCATGCCGGCGCATCGTCCCGAGAGCGCGGGGGATCGCAGGGCGGCGGCGCTGGTCCGCCGGGCGCGGGAGTACCTGGGCACCCTGGCCGGGAGGCCCCAGCGGTTCTGGGTCCTGGTGGCCGCCACCGGGGCGCTGTCGGGCCTCGGCGCCGGGGCGCTCTTCCTGGTCCTGCACCTCGTCCAGCGGATCGCCTACCCGGAGGCCGCCACCTTCCAGGCGGCGGTCGAGGCGGCCTCGCCGCTGCGCCGGGTGCTGGCGCCGGTGGCGGCAGGCCTGCTCGTCTCGGCCGTCGCCCTCCTCACCCGGCAGCGGGTGGCGGGGCACGGGACCGCCGGGATCCTCGAGTCGATCTGGCACCGCGGCGGCGTCCTCTCCCTCGGGCGCGCGCTCCTGCGGGGCCTGCTCGCCATCGTGGCGGTGGGCGCGGGCGCCTCGCTCGGCCGCGAGGGGGCCCTGGTCCAGACCGGGGCGGCGTCGGGATCCTGGCTGGCCCGCCGCCTGCGCGTGCCGCTCGCGGTGGGCGCCGCGTCGATCCGCTGGCCCGAGATTCCCGGCAACGGGTTCGACACGGTCCACTCCGCCCTGCCGTGGTGGACCGGAGCGTCCGGCCGGTCACCCCCGCCATGGCGCTCGGGGACGTCGCCCGCCTGTTCCAGGAGGGAGAGCTGGAGCGGCTCCCGGTGGTGGACGAGCGGGGGAGGCTGGTGGGGACGGTGGGCATGCGCGACGTGCTCGCGCTGGGCCGGTTCTGACCCGTTCCCGCCCCGGCGGGCCTGCGTCAGAGGGTGACGACCCGGGCGGCGGACAGGGTCCGCTGCGCGATCTCCCGCATGTTCACACCCTCATCCGCTCGATCCGCGCCTCGTCGGTCTCCGGCTCGACCTCGTAGCTCTCGACCAGGTCGCCCTCGCGCCACTCCACCGCCACGCGCGGCGCGGAGCGGGCCTTGCCGTAGCGGGCCACGATCCGGGCGGCCAGCACGCGCTCCTCCCAGGTCGGCTCCCCCTCCACCCGGGCGACGGGCCCGGACACGCCCTTCGCCTCCAGGCGGGCGCGGCCCCCGGCGTAGCCGTCCAGGATG
>DATIUR010000070.1:0-2423 GCA_035466675.1 Anaeromyxobacteraceae bacterium
CCTGGCTCCTGCTCGACCTGGGCGAGCGGGCCGCCTCGGTGCGCGAATCCGACCGGCTCGCCCTGGCCGCCGCGCTGGCCCACCGCGCCGCGGTGGCGGATCTCGTCCTCGCCGTGCAGGAGGACTACTACGGCTACCTGGCCGCCCTGGCCCTGGTCGAGGCGCAGGGATCCACGGTCGCGCAGGCCCAGACCAGCCTCGCCGCCGCCGAGAACCGCCGCCGCGCCGGGGTGGCCACCGTCGCCGACGTGCTGCAGGCGCGGACCGCGCTCTCCCAGGCGCGGCTCGTCCTGCAGCAGGTGGAGGGCATCGCCCTGGTGCGGCGCGGCCATCTCGCCTCCCCGGTGGGGCTCTCGCCCGCCGCGGAGATCGACGTGGGCGTCCTGCCCTCGCGCGCCGAGGTCGCCCCGGCCGCGCCGCAGGTGGACGCGCTGCTCGCCGAGGCGGCCGCGCGCAATCCGGACCTGGCGCGGGCGCGCGCCGTCGCCGACGCGGCGGAGGCCGGCGCCACCGCCGCCGCCCGGGCGGGGCTCCCCACCCTCTCCGGCCAGGCGGGCGTGGGACGGACCTGGTACGTCGCCCCTCGGGAGGACGACGCCGACGCCTGGTGGGGTGGGCTCGTCCTCCGCGTCCCCCTGTTCCAGCGGCTGCGGAGCCGCCACGACGCCCTGGCCGCCCGCGAGCGGGCCGCCGCGGCGCGAGCGCGCGCGGAGGCCACCGCCCAGGGGGTGGCGGTGGGGGTCTGGACCTCGCACCAGGCCGTCCGGACCGCCTCGCTCCGCGTCGAGACGTCGGCGGACCTGCTCGCCTCCGCCACCGCCTCGGCCGAGGTCGCCCAGGCCCGTTACAAGGAGGGGGTGGGGTCGATCCTCGATCTCCTGAACGCCCAGTCGGCCCTGGCCACCGCGCGCGCCGAGGAGGTGCTGGCGCGGGCCGACTTCTTCGTCTCGCTCGCGCGCCTCGCCCGCGCCGCGGGGCGGCTTCCCGCCGCCCCGGAAACGGCGCCGCCCCAGGGAGCCTCCCCGTGAGACATGCCGCGAAGCTGGCGCTCGCCGCCGCGATGGCCCTCGGCTGCGGCGGACGGGAGGAGGCCGCCCGGGGCCAGGGCCGGCCCGTGCCCGTCCGCGTGGCCCGGGCGGTGGAGCGGGACGTGCCGGTGGAGATCCGGGCGGTGGGCAAGGTCGTGGCGAGCCAGTCGGTGGCGATCCGGGCCCAGGTGAGCGGGATCCTGCTGGCGGCCCACTTCGAGGAGGGCAGCGTGGTGAGGAAGGGCGACCTCCTCCTCGAGATCGACCGCCGGCCCTACCAGGCCGCCCTGGCCGAGGCGCGCGCGAAGCTGGCCGAGGACCGCGCCCGCGCCGCCAACGCGCGGGAGGACGCCCGGCGCTACGGCGAACTGGTGGAGAAGGAGTTCGTCACCCGCCAGCAGGCCGAGACGGCCAAGGCGAACGCGGCGGCGCTGGAGGCGGCCGTCCAGGGCGGCCAGGCGGCCGTGGATCGGGCCGCCCTGAACCTCTCCTACTGCACCGTCCGGGCGCCCATCTCCGGCCGCACCGGCCGGCTCCTCGTGAACGCCGGCAACCTCGTCTCGGCGGGCTCCCCCGAGCCCCTCGTCACCATCGAGCAGGTGAAGCCGGTCTACGCGCAGTTCACGCTGCCCGAGCGCCACCTGGCCGCGCTCCGCGGCCGGCGCGACGCCCCGCCTCCCGTCCGGATCCGCACCGCGGGCGGCGCCGGCGAGGCGGTGGGCACGCTCGACTTCGTGGACAACGCGGTCGATCCCGGCACCGGCACCATCCTCCTCCGCGCCACCTTCCCGAACGCCGACGAGTCGCTCTGGCCGGGCCAGATGGTGGACGTGGCCGTCCGGATCGCCGAGCGCGCCCGGGCGGTGGTGGTCCCGGCCGGTGCGGTGGCCTCCGGACAGCAGGGCGACTACGCCTACGTCGTCAACGCCCAGGGCAAGGCCGAGCTCCGGACGGTGGCGGTGGCCCAGGCCGGCGCGACCGAGACCGTGGTGGAGCAGGGCATCGCGCCCGGCGAGGTGGTGGTGACGGAAGGGCAGGTCCGGCTCCGGCCGGACGCCGCGGTCGAGGTCCTCCCCGAGAAGGCGCCCGGAACGTGAACCTCTCCGCCCCGTTCATCCGCCGGCCGGTCATGACGACGCTCGTCATGGCGAGCTTCGTCGCCTTCGGCCTGTTCGCCTACGCCAAGCTCCCGGTCTCCGCCCTGCCGGCGGTGGACTTCCCGACCATCTCGGTGAACGCCTCCCTCCCCGGCGCCAGCCCCGAGACCATGGCGGCGTCGGTGGCGACACCGCTCGAGCGGCAGTTCTCGAACATCGCCGGCATCAAGTCGATGAGCTCCTCCTCGAGCCAGGGCTCGACCTCGATCGTGATCGAGTTCGAGCTCGACCGGGACAT
>DATIUR010000071.1:0-3472 GCA_035466675.1 Anaeromyxobacteraceae bacterium
TGCGGTCCTTCCCGTTCGACGCGGGCGTGGCCCGGGACGGGCCCTTCGTGGTGGTCTTCAAGGACGTGACCGACGAGCGCGAGGTGAGCCGCCGCCTCTTCCACGCGGAGAAGATGGCGGCCGTCGGCCAGCTGGCCGGCGGCGTGGCGCACGAGATCAACAACCCGCTCGGCGGCATCCTCGCCTTCGCCCAGCTCATGGGCCGGGAGGACCGGTCCCCGGACGACCTCGAGAACCTGCGGCTCATCCAGGACGCGGCCATGCGCGCGAAGCGCATCGTCGAGTCGCTCCTGCGCTTCTCCCGCCGTCCGCGGGAGGAGGAGAAGGGGCCGGTCGACCTCTCCCAGGTGGTGGAGGACGCGCTCTTCCTGCTCCAGTCCAGCTTCAAGGATGGGCG
The DNA here is from genome assembly GCA_035466675.1 of Anaeromyxobacteraceae bacterium. Classification (GTDB taxonomy): domain Bacteria; phylum Myxococcota; class Myxococcia; order Myxococcales; family Anaeromyxobacteraceae; genus Anaeromyxobacter. The sequence goes on from DATIUR010000071.1 coordinate 398, forward strand.
GTTCGAGGTGGTGCGGGCCTTCCAGCCGGCCGTCGCGCTCGGGAACGCGAACCAGCTCCAGCAGATCGTGGTGAACCTGGTGGTGAACGCCCTGCAGGCCATGGGCGCCTCCGGCCGGCTCACCGTCTCGACCGGGCCGGCCGGCCCGGGGCTGGTCCGGCTGGCGGTGGCCGACACGGGCCCGGGCGTCAGGCCCGAGATCGCCAAGCGCATCTTCGAGCCGTTCTTCACCACCAAGGGAGAGGGGCAGGGCACCGGGCTCGGCCTCTCCATCTGCTACCAGATCGCCGAGGAGCACGGCGGCACCATCCGCATCGAGCCCTCGCCGGTGGGAGCCTGCTTCGCCGTGGAGCTGCCCGCCGCGCAGTCCAGGTCCGCCTGAGGGGAGAGACCCATGTTCGCATCCGCCGAAGTCAAGCCGGCCCGCGTCCTCGTGGTGGACGACGAGCCCACCCTGCTCAGGGCCATCGAGTCGCTCCTGGCCAAGAAGGGGCACGACGTGGTGGCGCTCGACTCGCCCATCGCCGCCACGCAGCGCCTCGCCAAGGAGGACTTCGACGTCGCCCTGCTCGACATCAAGATGCCCGACCTGTCGGGGCTGGAGCTGCTCTCCGCGGTGAAGCACCGCCGCCCCGAGGTGGAGGTGGTCATGATGACCGGCCACGCCACGGTGGAGACGGCGCTCCAGGCGGTCAAGGCGGGGGCCTACGACTACCTCACCAAGCCGTTCGAGGACGTCGAGCACGTGGCCCGCGTGGTCTCCAAGGCGGCCGAGCGCAAGATGCTCTTCGACCGCAACCGCCAGCTCGAGACCCAGCTGCGGGAGCGGGAGGGGTCGCCCGGCGACGGGCTGGTGGGCAACTCGGCCCCCATGCGCGATGTGACCCGGATGATCGAGGCGGTGGCCTACAGCGTCACCACCGTGCTCATCACCGGCGAGTCCGGCACCGGCAAGGAGCTGGTCGCCCGCGCGCTGCACGCGCGCAGCCCCCGCAAGGCGCAGCCCTTCGTGGCCCTGAACTGCGGCGCCCTCACCGAGACCCTGCTCGAGTCCGAGCTGTTCGGCCACGTGAAGGGCGCCTTCACCGGCGCGCAGCGGGACCAGCGCGGGCTCTTCGACGCCGCCGACGGGGGGACCATCTTCCTCGACGAGATCGGCGACATCCCGCTCGCCACGCAGGTGCGGCTCCTCCGCGTGCTGCAGGAGGGGGAGATCAAGCGCGTGGGCTCGGCCGACGCCGTCAAGGTGGACGTGAGGGTCATCGCCGCCACGCACCGCGACCTGCCCAAGCTCGTCAAGACCGGCCGGTTCCGCGAGGACCTCTTCTACCGGCTCAACGTCATCAACATCCAGCTCCCGGCCCTGCGCGAGCGCGTCGAGGACGTGCCGCTCCTCGCCCACCACTTCCTCCGGCGTTACGCCGAGCGGCTGGGGAAGAAGGTGCGTGGCCTGTCGCCCGAGGCGATCGAGCTGCTGTGCGGGTACCGCTGGCCGGGCAACGTGCGCGAGCTCGAGAACGCCATCGAGCGCGCGGTGGTGCTCTGCCGCGGCGACACGGTCACGCCGCCCGATCTGCCGCCCGCCGTCACCGGCCGGACGGCGCCGCTGGTCCGCGACGCGCCGCCGGCCGCCGACGAGGCCGCCTGGCTCTCGCTCAGCTACGCCGCCGCCAAGGAGCAGGCCCTGCGACGCTTCGAGAAGACCTACGTCGAGGTCCTCATGAAGGCCTGCGACGCCAACATCTCCGCCGCGGCGCGGAAGGCCGGCATGGACCGCTCCAACTTCAAGCGGGTGCTGCGCAAGTACCGGAGCGACCTCGGACCGGACGACGGCGAGGAGGACGGCCGGGCCACCGGGTGAGCGGCTCCAGCCCCGTCCGCTCCGTCAGCGCCCGGTGACGGGCGAGAGGAAGGCGCGCGCCTCCTCGAAGATCCGGTCGATCGACGCGGCGAGCTCGTGCCCGTCGTCCAGGACCACCAGGCGCGCCGAGGGCGTCCGCGCCACGAAGCGGGCCACGTCCTCGAGCGGGACCACCTCGTCCCGGCGCCCGGCGATGCAGAGCGTGGGCACGCGCACCTCGGGGTAGGCCGGCCAGGCGCGGGCGTCCTCGTGGAACTGCCAGCCGATGCGACGCCGCCGGCTCGAGGCGAAGTGCATCGTCTCGAGCCCGCGGTCGCGCCACTCCTCCCGCTCCGCCGGGGTGAGGCGAGCCTCCCACCGGTCGAAGAGCCGGAAGGCGGGGGCGAGCAGGACGAGCCGCTCCACCGGGGGGTCGTCGGCCGCGAGGCAGGCGGCCAGGTAGCCGCCCAGCGACGAGCCGATCAGGGCGTGCGGCGGCGCGGCGGAGGCGAGGAGCGCCCGGGCCACGGCGCGCATCGAGGACGGCGTGGATCGCTCGAAGCCGTCCTCGCCCGGGGTGAGATCGGGCACCTCCAGGCGCACGCCGATCTCGGCGAAGCGCGCCGCGAGCGCGCGCGCCTTGGTGGACGACGGGCCGGAGGCGAAGCCGTGGAGGTAGAGGAGCACGGGTGGCTGCCCACGAGGTTACCCGGAGTGCGGCCGCCGGGCATGTGATCCCGATCACCGCGTGGCCCGGCCCCGGGCCCGCCGGCCCGGCTCTTGCTCCCCCTCCGGACACGATTCCGGGAGGTGCCCCATGCATCGGAACCTGGCCGCGGCGTGTCTCCTCGCACTCGCCCTCGGCGTGTCTCCGCAGACACGGGCGGGGGAGCCGGACCTCGTGGCGGGGGACCTCGTCTTCGAGACCTCGACCTCGCGGCAGTCGGCGGCCATCCGGTGGGCCACCGGGAGCCGGTGGTCGCACGTCGGGATCGTGGAGGTGGCGCCCGACGGAACGTTCGTCCTGGAGGCGCTCGGCAAGGTCTCGCGCACGCCGTGGAAGGCCTGGCGCCGCCGGGCGCGGGCGGGCGGCGACCTGCTCGTGCTGCGTCCCCGCGGTCTCTCCGCGGGAGCGCGCTCGCGCGCGGTCGAGCGGGCCAGGGCCTTCCTCGGCCACCGCTACGATGCGCGCTTCGGCTGGGGGGACGACCGCATCTACTGCTCGGAGCTGGTGG
>DATIUR010000072.1:0-17396 GCA_035466675.1 Anaeromyxobacteraceae bacterium
GAGCACGGCGAGCTCACGCACAAGCAGACCTTCCGGCGCGAGGTGGTGGCGCGGAACTGGAAGGACCTCATCGAGCGGATGTACGAGCGCAAGCACCTCGCCTTCTCGATGGCGGGGATGTTCCTGCGGGTGCCCAACTGGCTCCTGCGCGAGATCGGGGTCCTCCAGCACGAGGTCAGGCTCGAGGGGGACCTCCTGCACGCCGGCGCGCGGCGGCTCCCGGTGGGCCCGGACCCGGAGGCGCCCGGCTCGATGCGGATCGGCGACCTCGCCTACGCCGTGGAGGGCGCGGTCTTCGACCTGGGCGCGCTCCTGGCCCGGCCCTCGATCTGGCTCGGGAACGAGGCGCTCCGCCGCTGGCTCGGGGAGGAGGCGTTCCTGGCCCTCGTCTCCCGCCGCCGCAAGGCGGCCGCCGACCTCCGCATCGACCCCCGCCGCTGGACGCCACCGCCGCCGGAGCGGATCCCGGAGCTGCTCCGGGCGGTGGAGGCGACCGAGGCGAGCTTCCGCTCCCTCCACGCCGCCGGCGAGCTGCTCCGGGCGGAGCGACCCGAGGCCCGCCGCGCCATCGCCCACCTGCACGCCGGCCTCGTCGCCCCGCAGGGCGACCACGTCGCCCTGTGCCGGGCGCTGCTCCGCCGGGCCGCCGACGCCCCCGACGAGGACGTGCGCCGGCGCGCCTTCCGCGTGCTCCTGCCGGACGAGGAGCCGGGCCGGACGCTCGAGACGCTGGGGCGCTTCCTCGACCGGATGGGCGCCTACGCCCTGCGCGACGAGGACCTGGCCGACCTGGGCGAGCGCGGGCTCACCGAGGCGCAGGTGGGCGAGCTCCTCGCCCACCTCTCCTCCGCCGCGACGGGCCCCGCCCTGGCCGACGCCTCGGGCCGGCGCCGGCTGATCGGGGCCATGCGCCTGCTCACCGCCACGGCCAACGCCCATCCGCTCTACTTCGCGCGCGTCCGCGCGCCGCTCGCCCACCTCACCCTCCACGACGACGCCGAGGTGGCGGCGCGCGCCGGCGAGGAGGTGGACCGCCTGCGCCGCGGCTTCTCCAACTGGATCGGCCCGAACCTCCGCCTCGCCATCGACCCGGCCACCGGCAAGGAGTACGGCTGGCGCGACGCGCTCGTCCTCGACGACTCGGTGAGCGAGCCGGCGCGCACGCACCTGATCAACAGCATGGAGGAGAGCACGCTCGTCCGCGCCTCGGTCTTCCTGCTCTCGCGCGGGGTGCTCCTCTCCCTGGCCGACATCCCGCCCGGCGGCGTGTCGGTCTCGCTCCTGGGCCGGGACCACGGCAAGAGCGTCTACCGCATCTCCATCCAGACCCGGTCCCGGGAGACGTTCGACCTCGCCGCCAACCTGGCCGAGGACATGACCTTCGCGGAGCTGCGCCAGGAGGTCTCCTGGCTGCTCGCCGCCGGCGCGCCGCCGCCGCTGGTGGAGACCTTCGGCGGCTACTTCGCCGAGTGGGGCATGTTCACCGAGGAGTTCATCCCCGGCGAGACGGTGGAGCGGCAGGTGACCCGGCTGGCGCAGCAGGGGGAGATCCGGCGCCTGAAGCTGCTCTGGCCCTTCGTGGCCTGGAACGCGCTGGAGCGGCACGTCCGGTTCTGGGACCGGACCGGGCGCCGCTTCGCCCTCCGCACCCCCGCCCCCTCGGCCTTCATCGTGCCCTCGCACGACTACCACACCGGTGCGCGCCTGGTCTCCCTCTCCGACCGCTCGCCCTGCAGCACGCTCGAGGAGGTCCTCGACCGCTTCGAGGGCGCCTTCATGGAGCGCGTGGAGGCGGCCTACCCGGACGTGCGCGGGGACGTGGACGACGGGATCCTGCTCTCGGCGGTGGTGGAGGCGCTCGGCCTGGAGCGGGGCCTCGCGCTGCTGGCCGAGACCGCGCAGGCGTCGCGCCGCTCCGTCTCCATCGCGGCCTTCCTCGAGACGGTGGGCGCCTCGGGCTACACGCCCCAGCAGGTCTTCTTCGCGGTGCGCCGGTACGCCCGCTGGCTGGAGGTGAACCCGGAGGCGACCCTCGAGGCCCAGGGGAAGATGGCCGGGGAGCTGTGGGGCACCTACCGCCTCTCCGACCTGGAGGCCGCCTGGCCGGACACGCGCATCCGGTTCTTCCGGCGGACCGTCTTCGCCCGGGCCCGCCCGGATCTGGCGGCCGCGCTCGACCGGCTCATGGCCCGGGCGCGGGCGCTCCCGGCCGGCGGGCTCGACCTGGAGGGGCAGGTGGCGGCGCTGCGCGGAGCCGTGCGGCCCACCGCCGAGGAGGACTACTTCCTCGCCCGGATGACCTTCCGCTACCTCGCCCCCGGCGACGACGTGTCCCTCATCTCCGTGCCCTCCGGCGGCCAGGTGGTCACCGAGGTGGCGGTCGGCCACGCCGACCAGTCGGGGGCGCGGTTCACGGTCCGTCCGCCCGTCTCCCCCCGCGAGGTGGCGCGGCTGCTCCACCTGTTCCACGAGTCGAACCTCGCGGTCACCTTCACGAACGAGCACGAGTTCCTGATCGCGCTCGACGGCAAGGAGCGCGTGATCGGGGGCGTCTTCTACCGGCTGGTGGGCCCGGAGCGGGCCCACATGGACAAGATCGTGGTGGCGCGCCAGAGCCGGAGCAAGGGCGTGTCGGACGGGATCATGGGCGAGCTGGAGCGCCGCCTGCGAGCCCGCGGCGTCGCCAAGCTCGAGACCGGGTACTACCAGCCCGAGTACCTGGCCCGCTTCGGGTTCCGCACCGATCCCGGCTCGGGCGGGCTCGTCCGGGATCTCGGCCCCGCCGCCCCCTAGCCCTCACCGCGAGCCCTTCCCATGCCTCCCGCCTGGCGCCTCATCGACACCACCCTCCGCGAGGGGGAGCAGTTCGCCCGCGGGAACTTCCGCACCGAGGACAAGATCGCCATCGCCCGGGCCCTCGACACCTTCGGCGTCGAGTACATCGAGCTCACCAACCCGGCCGCCTCGCCCCAGTCCCAGCGGGACCTCGAGACCATGGTGAAGCTCGGCCTGGGGGCCCGCGTCATCACCCACTCCCGGTGCGTGCTCGACGACGTGCGGGCCGCCGTGGACACCGGCGTGCGCGGGATCGGGCTGCTCTTCGCCACGAGCCGCATCCTGCGCGAGTCCTCTCACGGCAAGTCCATCCAGCAGATCATCGACGCGATGGGCCCGCCCATCGAGTACGCGCTGCGGAACGGCCTGGAGACGCGCTTCTCGGCCGAGGACGCCTTCCGCACCGACGTCTCCGACCTGCTGGCGGTCTACCGGGCCGCCGAGCAGCTGGGCGTGCACCGGGTCGGCATCGCAGACACGGTGGGCATCGCCACCCCCCGGCAGGTCTACGCGCTGGTGCGCGAGGTCCGCCACGCGGTCCGGTGCGACATCGGGTTCCACGGGCACAACGACACCGGCTGCGCCATCGCCAATGCCTACGAGGCCATCGCGGCCGGCGCCACCCACGTGGACGTGTCGGTGCTCGGGATCGGGGAGCGGGTCGGGATCGTCCCCCTGGGCGGGATCGTGGCCCGGATGTTCTCGCTCGAGCCGCAGGCGGTGGGGGAGCGCTACCAGCTCGGGCAGCTCCGCGAGCTGGAGCGGCTGGTGGCGCGCGTGACCGGCGTGGAGATCCCGTTCAACAACCTGGTCACCGGCGACACCGCCTACTCGCACAAGGCGGGCATGCACCTCAAGGCGATGATGACGAACCCGGGCAGCTACGAGATCATCCCCCCGGAGGCCTTCGGCCTCTCCCGCCGCTACATCGTGGGGAGCCGCCTCACCGGCAAGCACGCCATCGCCTACCGGGCGCGCGAGATGGGCATCACCTTCGGCGAGTCCGAGCTCAAGGCGATCACCCGGCGGATCAAGGAGATGGCGGACCGGGGCCAGCTCTCCGAGGACCAGATCGACGAGGTCCTGCGCGAATGGGTGACCGCCTGATCCCGCCGCCTCGGGAGTCCCCTGCCCCGGTGACGCGCGGCGACGCGAATGACCGGCCCGGGCCCGGGTGCGATGCTCCGGACGTGGACCCATCCTCGCCGGCGGCCCCGGCGCGTCACTCGCCGTCCGCGGCCGAGATCCCGCCCGCCGGCCTTCCCGGGGCGCGGGCCATCCTGGACGGCGGTCTCTACTGGACCGCCTACGAGCCGGTCATCGAGGTGCGCACGCTCAAGGCGGTCGCCCACGAGGCGCTGGCGCGGTTCCTCCGGCCGGACGGCTCCCCGCTCGGCACCGCCTCGATGTTCGCCCTGCTGCACGCCGACCCCGCCCTGCTGGTCGAGACCGAGCTGGCCCTGAAGCGCCACCAGCTCGAGCACGCGCCGCCGGGCGAGCTGTTCGTGAACCTCGATCCGGACAGCTGGGCGCTCGACGGGCGCGGCGCGGAGAGCCGCGTGCTCGACCTGCTCGAGGGCCACGGCAGGCGCCTGGTGGTCGAGGTGATCGAGAACACCGACGCCGCCGACGCCGTCCTGGGCCGCGACCTCGTGGCCTCGCTCCGGGCGCGCGGCCTGCGGGTCGCGCTCGACGACGTCGGCGCCACGAACGGCCTGCTCTCCTTCGAGACGCTCGACGCGGCCGACGTCCTCAAGTTCGACCGGTCGCTGCTCCGCCGCCTCGGCTCCGGCGGCCGGCGCCGCGCCATCATGGAGGCCTTCGTCCGGATGGCGCAGTCCACCGGCGCGCGCACCGTGCTCGAGGGGGTGGAGACGCTCGCCGACCTCGCCCTCGCCCGCGACCTGGGCGTGGACCTCGTCCAGGGATACCTCTTCCGGGACCGGTCGCTGCAAGCGAGGTAGGGCGCCCCACCATGGCCCCTCGCGCGGCGCGCGCGGATGGGGTTAGATGCCCGGCCGCGCACGGGCCTTCCGGCGCCGGGGCCGCCCCGGTCGGGGCGGGCGGCCGCGGACGGACGCCGCGCCCCGGCGAGGTAGGCATGATCCCGGGGGAACCCGCCGCCACGACCCGCGAGCTGCTCCTGGAGCTCGCCGCCCAGCCCGTCGCCGGAGACGGAGCGGAATCCGCGCGGGGAGCCCTGGCCCGCCTGGCCCTCGACGCCATGGACCACCTCGTGGCGGTGCTGCGGCCGGACGGCACGCTGCTCGAGGTCAACCGCTTCGCGCTGGAGGCCGGCGGGCTGGAGCGCGCCGCCCTGGTGGGGCGGCCGCTCTGGAGCCTTCCCTGGTGGTCCGCCTCACCCGAGACGCAGGCCGTGGTCCGGGCCGCGGCCGGCCGGGCCGCGGCCGGCGAGCCGGTGGCCCACCAGGTCGAGCTGCAGGCGGGCGGGGGCCGGCCCCCGACCCCGCTCGACCTCTCGCTCCGCCCGGTCCGCGACGCCCGGGGGACGGTGGCCCTGCTCCTGGCCGAGGGCCGCGACCTCACGCGGGAGAGGGCGAGCCAGGAGGCGCTGGCGCAGGCCAACGCCGAGCTGCGGTCCCAGATCGCGCGCGTCCGCCAGCTCGACGAGGTCAAGACGCGCTTCTTCGCCGACGTCTCCCACGAGCTGCGCACCCCGCTCGCCCTGGTCCTGGGCCCGCTCGAGCGCGTCCTGGGCCGGCTCGACCCGGCCGGCGACGATCGCCAGGCGATCGAGATCGCCGCGCGCAACGCCCGCACCCTCCTCCGCCACGTGAACGATCTGCTCGAGGTGGCCCGCCTGGAGGCGAGCCAGGCCCGGCTGGAGCGCGTGGAGGTGGACCTGGGCCGGCTGGTGCGGCTCGCCTGCTCCCACTTCGACGCGCTCTCGCACGAGCGCCGCATCGACTTCCGCGTCGACGCGCCCCCTCTCGCGGCCCAGGTCGATCCGGACAAGGTCGAGCGGGTGGTGGTGAACCTCGTCGCGAACGCCCTCGAGTTCACCCCGCCCGAGGGCCGGATCCGGGTCGCGGTCGACGCCGCGGATGGGCGCGCCCGGATCGAGGTCGCCGACAGCGGCCCGGGCATCCCGCCCGATCGCCGCCAGGCGGTGTTCGAGCGGTTCCGGCAGCTCGAGGCGGGACCGCGCCGGCGGCGCGGGGGGATCGGCCTCGGCCTGGCCATCGCCCGGGACCTGGTCGAGCTGCACGACGGCCGCATCTCCGTGGGCGAGGCCCCGGAGGGCGGCGCGCTGTTCCGGGTGGACCTGCCGCTGCGGGCCCCCCCGGACCCGCCGGTGGGCCCGGCGGCGGCCCGGGGTGCCGGGAGCGCCCGGCTCGCCCGGGAGACGGCCGAGGCGCTCTCGGCCGCCCTGGCGGCGCGCCCGGCCGCCCCCGCCCCGGCGCCGGGCGGCCACCCCGAGCGGTCGCTGGTGCTCGTGGTCGAGGACAACCCGGAGATGAACGACTTCCTCCGCTCGGCGCTCTCGACCGACTTCCGCACCGAGGCGGCCCATGACGGAGCGGAGGGGCTCCGGCTGGCCCAGCGCCTCCGCCCCGACCTCATCCTGGCCGACGTGATGATGCCGGGGCTCGGCGGCGAGGCCATGCTGGCGGCGGTGCGCTCCCACCCCGACCTGGCCTTCGTGCCGGTGGTCTTCCTCACCGCCAGGGCCGACGACGCCCTCCGGGCGCGCCTGCTGGCCGAGGGCGCCCAGGACTACGTCGCCAAGCCCGTCTCCATCCCGGAGCTCCGGGCGCGGGTGGGAAACCTGACCGCGGTGAAGCGAGCGCGCGACGTCCTCCAGGCGGAGATCGCCGAGCAGGCCGAGGACGTGGGCCGCCTGGCCGAGGAGGTGGCCCGCCGCAAGCGCGAGCTGCAGACCGCGCTCGACTCCATGCGCTTCGCGCGGGAGCAGGCCGAGCGGGCCAGTGCCCAGAAGACGAGCCTCATGCACCTCGTCTCCCACGAGCTCAGGACGCCCATCTCCGCGCTGGTGCTCCAGCTCGAGCGGCTGCGTCGCGACGAGCCCCCGCTCGAGGAGCGCCACCGCCAGGTGCTGGACCGCATGCGGGGCTCGACGGTGCGGCTGGTGGACCTGGTCGAGTCGCTGCTCCAGTTCGACCAGATCCAATCGGGCCGCCTGACGGCGCGCGCCGAGCCCTTCGACCTGGGAGGGCTGGCGGCCGAGGTGGCGGACGAGTTCCGGCCCCAGGCCGAGGGCAAGGGCATCTCCGTCGAGGTGATCGCCCCGCCGGGGGTTCCCGCGCTCAGGAGCGACCCGCGCCTGGTCCGGCTCGTGCTCGTCAACCTGGTGGGGAACGCCATCAAGTTCACCGACCGCGGGAGCGTGACCGTCGCGGTCGAGGACCGGGAGGGACTGCAGCGCGTGGTGGTGCGCGACACCGGGCGCGGCATCGCGCCCGCGGACCAGGCCCGCATCTTCGAGCCGTTCGAGCAACTCGAGACGCTGGCGCGCAAGCACACCCCCGGCTTCGGCCTCGGCCTCACGCTGGTCCGGGAGCTGGTCCAGGCCCTGGGGGGCGCCATCGCGGTCGAGTCGGCGCCCGGCGCGGGGAGCACCTTCACCGTCTCCTTCCCCGCGCAGGGCGAGACCGTCACCGGCGCCGCCGAGCGCCGGTGAGGCCCGCTCGCGCGGCGTGGGTCGGGGTGCTAGTCTGCGCGCCCCATGCTGCGCAGCCGGCTCCTCGTCCTGGCCGCGGCCGTCCTCTGGTCCACCGGCGGCGCCGCCATCAAGCTCTGCGGCCTCACCGCCTGGCAGATCGCCGGCGGGCGGTCGCTCGTGGCCGGCCTCTTCCTCGTCGCCGCCGTGCGCGAGGCGCGCGGCCGCCCCTCCCCGCGGGTGCTGGCGGTGGGCGTGGCCTACGCCTTCACGGTGGTGCTCTTCGTCCTCGCCACCAAGCTCGGGACCGCCGCGAACGCCATCTTCATCCAGGACACGGCTCCGCTCTGGGTGCTGCTCCTCTCCCCCTGGCTCCTGCGCGAGACGCCCAGCCGGGGAGAGCTGGCCGCGGTGCCGGTCTACGCCGCCGGGCTCGGCCTCTTCTTCCTGGACGAGCTGTCCGCCGGCCAGCTGGCGGGGAACCTGCTGGCCCTCGGCTCGGGCCTCGCCTTCGCCTTCTCCATCGTGGGCCTGCGCGCGCTCCGCGGGCGCGGCCCGGCAGCGCTGGTCTGGGGGAACCTGCTCGCCGCCGCCGCCACCGCCCCGCTCTGGGCCTCGGGCCCGGCTCCCGCCCCCATCGACCTCCTGCTGGTCGCCTACCTGGGCGTCTTCCAGCTCGGCCTCGCCTACCTGGTCTTCTCCAGAGGGATCTCGGGAACGCCGGCGGTCGAGGCGTCGCTCCTCATCCTGCTCGAGCCGGTCCTGAACCCGGTCTGGGCCTTCCTCCTCGCCGGGGAGAGCCCCGGCCCCTGGGCCCTGGCGGGCGGCGCGGTGATCCTGGGCGCCACCGCCTGGCGCACGGTCGCACCGGCCCTGGCCGCCCGCCGGCGCGCCTCGGCGCCGGGCCCGGCGCCGTAGCCATCAGACGCGAGCGCGCGTCCGCTCGTTCGTGCGGGCGGGCGCCCCGGAGAGGAACGCCTCGATCTCGGCCCGGCGCGCCATGGCGTCGGCGTAGCCGAGATCCATGGCCCGGTTCACGTAGATGGGCTCGAAGGCCAGGTAGCTCAGGAGCTCCTCCCCGGCGTTGCCGGTCGCGCCGATGCCCTTGAGGAGGTACCGGAGCATGGCCGGGAAACGCCGGTACTCGTCGGCCGCCAGCCGGCCGAGGTCCTGCGAGGGGCGCAGGGCCAGCGCCGGAACGTGCCGGAGCGCCAGGTCGGAGGCCGCCAGCCTCTCGCGCGGGACGAGCGCGAGCATCCGGTTGATCCGCTCGAGCCGCTCCAGGTCCGAGTCCACCGAGTCGAGGAAGACGGCGTTCAGGAGCACCCCGGCGATCTCCGAGACCGGCATGCTCGCCGGACCCCGGCCTCCGCCGCGCCCGCCCGTCTGCGACAGATCCCGCGCGTAGCGGACGCCGATGGCCACGACGCGCTCGGCGCCCAGGTGGATGGCCGGGCTCATCGGGTACATCATCCGGACGCAGCCGTCCCCGTAGAAGGCGTCGCCGATCTTCACGGGAGGAAAGAAGATGGGGATGGCCGCCGACGCCAGCACGTGTTCGAGCGTGAACCGGGTCCGCACGCCGATGCGCGTGGCGCGCACCCAGGGCTCGACGTCGGGGGCGCCCTCGTAGAACGACACGCCCGCACCGGTGTGGAGGTTCGTGGCCGAGACGGCCACCCCGCGAAGCCTCCCCGCCTTCAGGTGGCGGCGCATCCGGCCGACGGGGATCCGCTCCTCGAGCAGGACCCGCAGCGGCGACGAGTCGAGCAGGTAGTTGATCCGGGCCCGCCTCCGCCCGAGCATCCCGCCCGAGGAGAGATCGCGGATCCATCGCCCCCCGATGGCGGCCAGTCGGACGGCGCCGGTCCGGTAGATCCGGTCGGGCGTGAGCCCGCCCCAGGTCTCCCGGAGCTTCTCGACGGTCCCCCGGAAGTCCTCGGTGCCGGCGGCGACGGCGACGCCGTTGATCGCGCCCGCCGAGATGCCGGCCACGATGCCGAACGGCGAGGGGCCCGGCCCGGAGATCTCCGCCAGGGCCCGGAGGGCGCCCACCTGGTAGGCGGCCCGGGCTCCGCCGCCCGTCAGGACGAGTCCGAGGTTGCCCACGCCCATGCATCGCCTCCGAGCCGCCGCGCGAAGGGGAAGAGCCCGAAGGCCCCGCCGGTGTGGAGGAAGACCACCCGCCGGCCCGGCAGGCTCCCCTCGCGGCTCCGCGCCGCCAGCCCCAGCATCGCCTTCCCGGTGTAGACGGGGTCGAGCAGGATCCCGTCCGCCCGGGCCACGCGCGCGAGGAGCGCCAGCCCCTCGGCGGTGGCCTCCCCGTAGCCCGGCCCCACGAACCGGTCGTCGACGGCGATCCCGCTTCCCGGGACCTCGGGGAGGCCCGGCCAGCGGCCGCGCGCCGCGGAGCACAGCTCCGCGATGCGGTCCCGGAACCAGGCCGCGTCGTTGCACACCGCGAAGCCGACGGGCGCCGCCCCGCTCCATCCGGCCCGGCGCACGCCCAGCTCGACGCCGGCACCGGTCCCCCCGGAGCCGCAGGCGTAGGCGACGGTCACCGGCCCGGCCCGCCAGGCGGGCGGCAGCTGCTCCAGGATCTCGGCGACCGCCGTGACGTAGCCCCAGCAGCCCAGCGCGTTCGAGCCTCCCTCGGGGATGAGGTAGGGCCGGCGCCCCTCCGCGCGCAGCTCCGCCGCGACCGCCTCCATGACCTCGGCCCGGCGGCGATACTCGTCGGGCGACACCCAGCGGATCCGCGCCCCGGCCAGGTGGTCGAGCAGGGCGTTCGCCTCCAGCGAGGGCGGCCGCGACGGGTCGGGCACCCGCAGCAGCACCACCGCCCCGAGCCCGCGCCGCGCGGCGGCGAACGCGGTGGCGCGGCAGTGGTTCGACTGGACGCCCCCGCAGGTGACGAGCGTGTCGGCCCCGGCCGCCTCCGCCTCGGCCAGGAGGAACTCCAGCTTGCGGGCCTTGTTTCCGGACAGCTCCAGGCCCGACAGATCGTCGCGCTTCCAGAGCAGCTCGACGCCGATCTCCGACCCGAAGCGAGGCGAGGGCTCGAGCGGCGTGGGGAGCCGCGCCAGGGGAACTCGGCCGGGGGGAGCGGACACGGACACGGGGACCAGGCGATCGTACCACCGATGCCCCGCGGTGGGTCGGTGTCGGTAGGCGCCCCACCGCGCCGAGAGGCCCGGCGCCGTCCCGCGCCCGGATGATGGTGGAGGCCCCTTTCCCCTGGTACAACCCGGGTCATGTCGCGCGCGTCGACCGCCGGGCGGCGGGTGGGAATCCGGCTCCGGATCGTGTTGCTCTCGGCGGCGGTGGCCCTCCTGGCCGCCCTGGTCCAGCTCCTCGCCCTGCGCGAGGCGCTCGGGGCCGACCCGAGCCGGGGGCTGGCCGGCGCCGCACTCGCCCTCCTCCTGGGCGCCGTCCTGGGGGCCTTGCTCTCGGGCCCGGTCACCCGTCCGCTGGTGCGGCTCCGGGACGCGGCCGCGGCGGTGGCCTCGGGCGACCTCACCCGGCGCTTCGAGATCCGCGGCCCCGGCGAGATCGCCGAGCTGGCCGCCAGCTTCGCCGCCACGACCGCGGGGCTCCCGGCCCCCCTGGCCGAGCTGCGCGACGCGGCCACCCGGCTGGAGGACGGCGCCAACGAGATCCTGGGGAGCGTCACCCGCCAGGCCGCCATGGCCAGCCAGCAGGCGGCCGCCATCAACGAGACGACCACGACGGCCTCCGAGATCTCGCAGACGTCCCGGCAGGCCACCTCGCATGCCGACTCGGTGATCGAGATGACGCAGCGCTCCGACGAGCTGTCGCAGGAGGGCCTGCGCGTGGTCGAGGAGGCGGTCAAGGCCAGCTCCAGCCTGGGCGAGCAGGTGAACCGGATCGCCGTCACCATGGCCGACCTCGCCGAGCGCACGCTCCAGGTGGGCGAGATCATCGCCACGGTGAAGGACGTCGCCGAGCAGTCGAACCTGCTCGCCCTGAACGCCTCCATCGAGGCCTCCAAGGCGGGCGAGCACGGTCGAGGCTTCGCGGTGGTGGCCATGGAGATGCGGAACCTGGCCGACCAGTCGAAGCAGGCGGCGGTCCAGGTGCGCGCCATCCTCTCCGAGATCCAGCGCGGGACGCGCGAGGCCTCCTCGGCCACCGACGAGGGCGCCAAGCGCGCCAACTCGGCCATGGACCTGTCCCGGAGCGCCGGGGAGGCCATCGAGGGCCTCCAGATGGTCATCAAGGAGTCGGCCCAGGCCGCCCGCCAGATCGCGAACAACACCCGGCAGCAGACCGTCGGCGTCGAGCAGATGGTGACGGCCATCGCCGAGCTCTCGACGGCCATCCACGACGGCGCCGCCGGGACGAAGGCCATCGAGCAGGGAACGACGGCCCTGACGGCCGTCTCGCGCCGGCTCACCGAGGCGCTGCGCCGCTACCGGGTCTAGCGCCTCTCCGCGCCCGCCCGCCTCGCCGCTGCCGCCAGGACCTCGTAGGGCTGGCAGCCCACCACGCGCGTCCCGCCCACGTCGAAGGTGGGGACGCCGGTCACGCCCGCGTCGATGGCCCGGCGCCGTGCCCCGTCCACGCGGGCCAGGAGTGCGGGCGAGCCCGCGGCCGCCAGCGCCGCGTCCGGGTCGAGCCCCGCGGCGCGGGCCACGGCCCGCAGGTCGCCGTCCGCCTCCAGGCACCAGCCGTGGCGCCAGTACGCGTCGAAGGCGGCCGCCCGGAGCTCCTCCAGGCGGGAGAGGTCGCGGGCGTGCTCCGCCAGGGCCAGGACGCGGCGCGTGTTGGCCACGCGCTCCGGCGGCCGCAGGTCGGCGATCCCGAAGCGCGAGGCGAACTCCGCCACGTGGCGCAGCATCCCCTCGGCGTTCGGGAGGTACGCGGCCAGGGGAAGCCCCCCCGGCGGCGTCTCCGGGTGCAGCTCGTACCCGTTCCACTCCACCCGCACGTCCCACTCTCGCTGCAGCCTGACCAGGCTGCTCCGCTCCGCCACGAAGCAGAAGGGTCAGACGAAGTCGGAGTAGAGCCGGATCTCCACCGTCATGGCCCCATGGTTAACGGAACCGGGGCGCCGCCGCAGCGTGTCGGGCCCCGGCGTGGTAAGGGATGGCCCTTCATGCCGCTCGCCTTCCGTTCCGGCGCCCGCGACGGGACCACCGCCGCCCGGTGCGGCGCCATCGACACGCCCCACGGAACGGTGGAGACGCCCGCCTTCATGCCGGTGGGCACCCGTGCCAGCGTGACCGGCCTCGGCCCGGCCGACCTCGAGGCGCTGGGCGCGGGCATGATCCTCGCCAACGCCTACCACCTCCTGCTCCGCCCGGGCCCGGAGGCGCTCGCCCGGGCCGGCGGCATCCACCGCTTCATGGCCTGGAAGGGGCCGGTGCTGACCGATTCCGGCGGCTTCCAGATCTTCTCGCTCGCGCACGACGTGGCGGTCTCCGAGGACGGGGCCCGCTTCCGGAGCTACGTCGACGCGCGCTCCCACCTCCTCTCGCCGGAGCGGTCCATCGAGGTACAGACCGCCATCGGGTCGGACGTGATGATGGCGCTCGACGTCTGCCCGCCTTCCACCGCGGATCGCGCGGTGGTGCGCGAGGCGATGGAGCGGACCCACCGCTGGGCGCTGCGGAGCCTGGCCGCCCGGACGGACCCGGGGCGCGCCCTGTTCGCCATCGTGCAGGGAGGCCTCGACCCGGGGCTCCGCGCCGAGTCGGCCCGCTTCCTCTCCGGCCTCCCCTTCGACGGCTTCGCCATCGGCGGACTGGCGGTGGGGGACACGCGCGAGGAGCGCGGGGAGGTGGTGGCCCGGACCGCCGACCTCCTGCCTCCGGAACGCCCCCGCTACCTCATGGGCGTGGGCACGCCGCCGGACCTGCTCGACGGCATCGCCCGCGGCGTGGACCTGTTCGACTGCGTGCTTCCCACCACCCTGGCCTGGCAGGGGACCGCCTTCACCTCCACGGGACGGGTGCGGCTCACCCGCGGCGAGCACCGGCTCTCCGACGACCGGCTCGACGCCCGCTGCGCCTGCGCCACCTGCTCCACCCATTCGCGCGGCTACCTCCATCACCTCGTGAAGTGCAGGGAGCCGCTCGGGCCGCGCCTGCTCTCGCTCCACAACCTGCACCACTACCTGCAGCTGGTGCGGGAGGCGCGGGCGGCCATCGGGCAGGGCCGCTTCGCCGCCTTCGCTCGCGAGCGGATGGCGGCCGTCGACCGGCACGAGCACGACCCCGCGGCCCGCCCCCCGGGCCGCCGGCGGTCTCCCGCGGCGGGCCCATCCCTCCCGCCGGGCGAGCCCATCGCCGTCTCCCCCGACGGCCGCCACGAGGTGGTCCTGACGCGGCTGGGCGCCCCGGCCGTGCGCGACCGCACCCTCGGCGAGGTGATGCACCCGATCGTCGGCCCCGCCGTCGAGTCCGAGCGGCTCTACGTCGCCCAGTCGCGCCTGCGCGAGCGCCTGGCCGAGGGCGGCCCCCCCCTGGTGCTGTTCGACGTCGGACTCGGGGCGGGAGCGAACGCGCTCGCCGCCTGGTGCGCCTCGGAGGAGGCGCCGGCCGGGTCGCGCCGCCTGGAGATCGCGAGCTTCGAGCGGGACCTGGCCCCCCTGTCGCTCGCCCTCTCCCCCGAGGCCTCCGCCGCGCTCGGCCTGCGGGGGGCGCCCGCCGCCGCCGCCCGCGCCCTGCTCTCCGAGGGGCGCTGCGCCACGGCCCGCACGCTCTGGCGGCTCGTCCGGGGCGAAGCCCTCGAGACGCTGGCGGCCGAGACCGCGCTCGCCGACGTGATCTTCTGGGACCCCTTCTCGCCGCGGGGCAACCCGGAGATGTGGACGGTGGCCGCCTTCGCCGCGGCCCGCACCCGGTCCGCCTCCCGCGCCACGCTCTTCACCTACAGCACCGCCACCGCCACGCGCTCCGGCCTGCTCCTGGCGGGCTTCTTCGTGGGCGCAGGCGATCCGAGCGGGCCCAAGGAGGAGACCACCGCCGCCGCGGCCCGGCCGGACGAGCTGGCCCGGCCTCTCGACGGCTCCTGGCTCCGGCGCCTCGAGCGCTCCGGCGCGCCCTTCCCGCCCGACGCGCCCCCGGATGCCCTCGATCGCGTCCGCGCGCACCCCCAGTTCCGATGAGCGCCGGCCACACCCCCCCGAGCGCGTTCGTTCCGGCGCGCTGGCTTCCCGGCGGCCACGCCCAGACCGTCTTCGCGAACTTCGCCCGGCCCTTCCCCCGCCGGCGCGGCCGGCGGGAGCGGTGGGAGCTGCCGGACGGCGACTTCCTCGACCTCGACCGGTTCGTCGGCTCCTCCCCGGACGCGCCGGTGCTGCTCGTGTGCCACGGCCTGGAGGGCAGCTCGCGCGCCCCGTACGTGCGCGGGCTCGTCTCCTCGGCGCTCCGGCACGGCCTCGGGGCGCTCGCCCTGAACTTCCGCGGGTGCTCCGGCGAGCCGAACCGCCTGCCTCGCTTCTACCACTCGGGCGAGACGGGCGACCTCGACGCCGTGGTCCGGCGCACCGCCGCCGAGCGGCCGGGCCGCCCCGTGCTCCTGGCCGGGTTCTCCCTCGGCGGGAACGTGGTGGCGAAGTACCTGGGGGAGCGCGGCGAGGACCTGCCCCCGGAGGTCCGCGCCGGAGCGGTGATCTCGGTCCCCTTCGACCTCTCCCGGAGCGCGCGCGCCCTCGACGGCCCCGGCCTCATGATGTGGGTCTACCGCGAGCGCTTCCTGCGGCGGCTCCGGCGCAAGGCCCTCGCCAAGGCGCGCCGGTTCCCGGAGGCCATCGACGCCGCCCGCGTCGCCGCCGCGCGCACGTTCGCGGCCTACGACGCCGCCCTCACCGCCCCGCTGCACGGCTTCGCCTCGGCCGAGGACTACTGGAGCCGCTGCTCCTCCGCGCGCTTCCTCGGTGGCGTCCGCCGTCCCCTGCTCGCCATCTCCTCGCTCGACGACCCGCTCGTGCCCGCCGAGAGCCTTCCGGTGGAGGCGGCCCGGGCGAACCCCCGGATCGCCCTGGAGCTGACCGCCGGCGGCGGGCACGTGGCCTTCGTGGCGGGCTCGCCCCTGCGGCCGCGCTACTTCGCCGACGAGCGGGCGGCGGAGTTCCTGGCCGCGCACGCCCGCTGAAGGGCCTCCGCCACCAGGCCCTGCCACGGGAGCCAGGCCAGCGCGGCCGACCGCCGGTCCCACGACGCCTCGCACTCCCCGGCCGGAGAGGGCAGGAGCGCCTGGCACATGCGGGGGCGATCCTCGAAGGCGAGCCTGCAGCCGGCCGGACCGAGGAAGACGCAGGGGGACGGCTCGCCGCCGGGCGCCGGCGCACCCGTCCCGCGCTCGGCCAGCGTGGCCGGTCGGGGGTAGCGCAGGATCCGGCTCCTCTCCTCGGGCGGCGGCGGCTGGCCCTCCGCCCAGGGCACGCCCACGTGCTCGGCCAGCACCCAGTCGCCGGAGCCGAGCGCCGCAGCCAGGGCCGCGGCGGGATCGGGCGCGCCCAGGAAGCGGCCGGGCGCCTCCACCCCGGGGCGCGTCCGGCAGCACTCGCCGCCGCACGGTCCGCACACCGCCGGCCGCTCGTTCCGCGGGACGGGCGTCATCGCCTTCGCTCCGGCCAGCGAGCCGCCCGGAGCCTCGCGCCGAGCACGCCCGCGCCCGCCGCCGCGCGTCCGGCCGCCCGGGCCAGGGCCCCGCTGGCGGCGCCGAGCAGGCGCGACGCGGCGAAGCTCGCCATCAGGACGGCCGCGGCCAGGCCGAGCGCCTCCCCGAGCCCGAGCGAGGGTCCCACCCGCCCCGCCAGTCCGTGGACGGTGGACCAGCCGTAGACGACCGGCACGTGGAGCGAATAGACGGCGAGCGATGCCCTTCCGAGCGGCGCCGCGGCCCTGGCCACCCCGCGGGGAACCGCGAACAGCAACCCCAGCAGGAGCAGCACGCCGCCGAGGCGGAGCCCGACCAGGACCGGGTGCGCCGGGGCGAAGTCCCCCGGGTGCAGGAGCGCGAAGGGGAGCACCAGGGCCACCCCCGTCCCGGAGACGGCCAGCGCCGTCCTGCGACTGCCCGCCCGCGCGGTGAGGCCGAGCACGGCTCCGGCGAAGAAGTAGGCCAGCCAGGGGAAGAGGGGGAACGGGGAGGTGCCTCCCGCCGCCTGCTCGGCGGCGATGGCGACGAGCCCGGGCGGCAGGCGGGGCGGCGGGACCGACCAGGCGGCCACCAGGCTCGTCCCCGCGAGCAGGGCGAAGACGGAAGCGGCGCGTCCGCGATCGAGGGGAAGGGCCAGGACCGACGCGGCGAGGAGCAGGCCCACCGCGATCGTCTGGAGCACGTCGAAGGCGAGGAGGTGCCGCCACGGCTCGGGCTCGAGGTGGACGAGCCCGTCGGTCGCCCATCCCGGCCAGCGAAGGGCCATCCCGACGGCGAGAAGCAGCGCCACGCGCGGGAGGCGACCGGAGAGGACGGGCAGTCCGCGGGCGCCGCCGCGGACGGTCGAGACCGCGAGGCCCCATCCGGCCGTCACGAGGAAGAGCGGCGCGGTGAAACCGCGGGCCTGCCAGTAGAGCTCCACGCCCGGCTGCGCGCGCACCTCGGGCGCGAGCAGCGCGTCGAGGGTGTGTCCCGCCACCATGGCGAGCACGCCCAGGGCGCGCGCGGCGTCGAGCCCCGGCAGGCGCGCGACCGCACCGGGCGAAGAGGTGGACGGCGGCAGGCGCGGCAAGGCGGCCGTCCTATAGCACAAGGGGCGCGCGGCGCGCCCCCGCGGTGACAGGCGGTGCTACTTCAGCCCACCCTTCACGAACCGGGCGAGCGTCGCGATCTGCTCGGCGGTGAGCTTCCCCTGGTAGGCGGCCATCTTGCCCCGCCCCCCGGAGACGACCTTCTCGACCTCGGCGGCGGAGAGCCGGGTGGCCGACAGGTCCTTCGCGCCCAGCTT
>DATIUR010000073.1:0-7917 GCA_035466675.1 Anaeromyxobacteraceae bacterium
AGAAGTCCGACAAGAAGGCCCCGGATGCCGAGAAGGCGCCGAAGGCCAAGGCCAAGAAGGCCAAGGGCGAGTAGCCCGAAAGAAGGAGGAGTCACCCATGGCGGTTGTCCTGCGCCTCTCCAGGGCGGGCACGCACAAGGCGCCGTTCTACCACGTGGTGGCGACCGACTCCCGGAAGCCGCGCGACGGCCGGTACATCGAGGACGTGGGCACCTACGATCCCACCCGCAGCCCGGCGCGGATCCAGCTCCGGCAGGAGCGGGTCGACCACTGGCTCAAGGTGGGGGCGCGGCCGAGCGAGACCGTGGCGATGCTCATCAAGCGGTCCCGGCGGCAGGAGAAGAAGGCGTAGCGCCATGCGGGACCTGGTGCACTGGCTGGCGCGCGAGCTCGTCGAGCACAAGGACGAGGTGCGCGTGGAGGCGATCGAGCGGGACCGCTCGACGGTCTTCGAGCTGACGGTGCACCCGGACGACCTCGGGCGCGTGATCGGCCGCGGCGGACGCACCGCCAAGGCCTTCCGCACCGTGCTCGAGTTCGCCGGTCGCTCCAAGGGCCGCCGCGCCGTCCTGGACATCCTGGACTAGGGACCGGAGTGGCGCTGCTGCGGCTCGGCAAGGTCGTCCGCGCCGTCGGCCTCCGGGGCCACCTGGGCGTGGCCGGAAGCGAGGGCGCCCTCGCCGCGCTGCGGACGGTGGCGCTCCGGAAGCCCGGCGAAGGGACCGAGACGAGGACGATCGAGGAGGCGAGGAGACAGGGCCGCCTGTGGGCCGTCAAGGTCGCTGGGATCTCGGACCGCGAGGCGGCGGACGCGTGGATCGGTGCGGAGGTGCTGGCGGAGCGCGAGGACCTGGGAGAGGCGGGGCCGGATCGCTACTACTGGGAGGACCTGCGGGGTATCGAGGTGTCGACGGTCTCCGGGGAACGCCTGGGGACGGTGACCGGGCTGTGCGAGACGGGCGGAGTGGACGTGCTGGTGGTGACCGGAGCGGGGGGCGAGGCGCTCGTGCCCCTGGCGCCCTGGGTCGAGGTCGACGTCGGCGAGAGGAAGATCGTGGTGGATCCGCCGGAGGGGCTCTTCGGCGGCGAGGGCCGCGGCGGACGCGGCGGCGAGGAAGGAGAGCCGAAGACGAGGAGACGAAGGTGGCGAGGCTCGAGGCCGAGATCCTGACGCTCTTCCCGCGCGCCTGCACGGGCTACCTGGCGGAGAGCATCCTGGGCAGGGCGCAGGAGAGCGGGCGCGTGGCCGTGCGGGTCTCGGACATCCGCGAGCACGCGCGGGGCAGGCACCGCGTCACGGACGACGCGCCCTACGGGGGCGGCGCCGGGATGGTGATGAAGCCCGAGCCGGTCACCGAGGCCATCGAGGCGGCGCGGGCCCGGCTGCCGGGGGCGCTGGTGGTGCTGACCAGCCCGCGGGGCGTGCGGCTCGATCAGGCGCTGGCGCGGAGGCTCGCCGGGCACGGAAGGCTCATCCTGGTCTGCGGACGATACGAGGGAGTGGACGAGCGGGTGATGGCGGCGGTGGACATGGAGATCTCGGTGGGCGACTTCGTCCTGACGGGCGGGGAGCTGGCCGCGCTCTGCCTGGTGGACGCGGCCGCGCGCCTCGTCCCGGGCGTGCTCGGCAACGAGGCGTCGGCCGGCGCCGAGAGCTTCGCCGGCGAGGTCCCGCTGGTCGAGCACCCCCACTACACGCGCCCCCCCGTCTTCCGGGGAATGGCGGTGCCGGAGGTGCTCCTGGGCGGGGACCACCGGCGCATCGAGCGCTGGCGGCGCCGCGAGTCGCTGCGCGCCACGCGGGATCGGAGGCCCGACCTGTTCGCGCGGGCGCGCCTCGACGAGGACGATCTCCGGCTCATCGAGGCCGGCGACGACGAGCTCTAGGAGGAGAATCGAACATGCTGCGCAAGGCCATTTCGGACATCGAGGCGAAGTACCTGCGGTCGGACGTGCCCGACATGCGGGCCGGGGACACGGTGCGGGTGCACACGAAGATCAAGGAGGGCGACAAGGAGCGCGTCCAGGTCTTCGAGGGCGTCGTGATCGCCTACCGGAAGGGCCGGACCAGCTCCATGTTCACGGTCCGGAAGGTGAGCTACGGGGTGGGCGTGGAGCGCATGTTCCCGGTCCACAGCCCGCGGCTCGAGAAGATCGAGGTGGTGAGCCGGGGCGCGGTCCGCCGCTCGCGCCTCTACTACCTGCGCGAGCTGCAGGGCAAGGCCGCCCGCCTCCAGCAGGCGGAGGGGGCCGCGGAGGCGGCCACCGCCCCGACCGCTCCGCAGGCGTAGGAGCGGTCCGCACATCGCCGCCGGCTCGCCCGGTCTCCGGGGAGCGGCTAGACTCTCGGGCCGGGCGTGCTCCTTCTCGAACTGGCAGCGCAGGGGATCCGCGGGGTGTCGCCGGCCGGCGGCCGGGCCACCCTGCGGGCCGGCTACAACGTCGTGGCCGGGGACGGCGCGGCGCTGCGCCGGCTGCTCGTCGCCCTGCTGCAGCCCACCCCGGGCGACGCGGACGACCTTCCCCGCGCGGCGGGCGGCCCGCAGGGCGCGGCGATGAAGGCGGGCCTCACCCTGGCCGGGGCCGACCGGGTCACCTACCGGGTGGTGCGGGATTTCGCGGCGGGGTGCGCCCTGCACCGCTTCGACGCGGCCAGGCGCTCCTTCAGCCCGGTCTCCCAGGACCTGGACGAGATCGCGGGCTTCCTGCGGGAGACCGCGGGCGCGCCCTCCGCCGCGCGGCTCGAGGCCCTGCTGACGCTCTCCGCGGCCGACCTTCCCTCGCGGCAGGGCGCCGGGCTGCCCGGGGCCGGACTCCCGGCCTCGGCGCCGCGGGCGCCGCTCTCCGCGGAGCAGACCCGGAAGCGCGTGGCGGAGCTCCGGGCCGAGCTGGAGCGGGCCCGGTCCGCCGAGAAGATGCAGGCCCGCCTCGACGCCCTCCAGGCCCAGCAGCGCGAGGTCGAGGAAGTGCTCCGGGCGGGCCGGCGGATCCGCGAGGGCCTCGAGAAGGCCGAGGCGGATCGCGCCGAGCTCGAGCCGCTGGCCCAGGCGGCGGAGGCGCTCGGCGACGCCCCGGTCCGCATCGCCGCCCACGAGAAGGCGGCCAGCCGCCGGGACGAGGCGCTGGCGCGCGCGGCGGCGGAGCGGGAGGCGATCGACGCGCTGGAGGTGCGGGGTGCGCCACCTCCGCTCTGGAAGCTGCCGGAGCTCTGGATCGGCGCCGGGGTCGGGATCGCCGCGCTCGCCACGGGAGTGGCCGGGGCGGCCCTCTCGAACGGCCTGCGGTGGGTGGCGCTCCTCGACGTGCCCGGCTTCGGCTGGGCCGCCTGGGTGGCCTGGCGGTGGATCGGGGCGCTCGAGGGGTGGGAGCGGATCGTCCGCCGGCGCCGGCTGGTGGACGAGTGGGAGCGGAAGAACACGGAGGGCTTCGAGCGCGACGCCGCGGGCGTGCAGGCGGCGCTCCGCGCCGCCAACGTCTCCAGCCTGGCGGAGCTGAAGGAGGCCCTGGGCCGGATCGCCGACGCGGACGCGGTGGTGGGGGAGTGGCGGCGCCGGCTGTCGGAATGGGAGGGGAGCGGCGAGGTCGCCGCCGCCCGGTCGCGCGAGGCGCAGATCGAGGCGCAGGTCCAGGAGGCCGAGTCGTCCCTGTCGGGCGAGTCGGGCGGCTTCGTCCGGGACGCCCGCTCGGTGGAGCAGGAGATCCGCCGGCTCGAGGCGGAGGCGGCGGCTCCCCGGCAGGCCTCGGCCTCGGCTTCCCCCCCCGCCCCGGCGCCGCAGCGCCCGGTCCAGGACCCCTTCCGGCGGGTCCTGGAGGCGGCGGCCGCGGAGCTGTCGCAGAGCCCCTCCGGCGCCGGGCGCGCGGTGCAGGCGCGGGCCTCGCAGCTGCTCTCGGGCCTCACCTTCCAGCGGCTGGCGGCGCTGTCGGTGGACGACCGGGGGAACGTGCAGGTCGCGAGCGGGGGCCGGCCGGGCCCGGTGTCGGGGCTCCCCCCTCCCGACCGCGACCTGGCCTGGCTCGCGGTCAAGCTGGCCCTGCTCGAGCAGGGCCTGGCCGGCGGCGGGCAGGTGGCCCTGGTGGAGGACGCCTTCGGCGGTCTCTCCGACGGGGCGCGCCGCTTCGCCGCCCGGTTCCTGAAGCAGGTGGCGAAGTCCGGCCAGGTGGTCCACGGCACCGCCGATCCGGCCTTCCGCGAGGCGGCCGACAGCTCGGCGTAGCGCCGGGACCGAGCCGACGTGGCGTCCGCGACGAGACCGAGGCGAGGGGGGCGCCGGGAGATCGGTCGCGCCGCCGAGGACCTGGCGGCCGCCTGGCTCGCGCGGAGGGGCTTCCAGGTGCTGGCCCGGAACCACGCCACCCGCCGGGGCGAGGTGGACCTCGTCTGCCGGGAGGGCGAGATCCTCTGCTTCGTGGAGGTGCGCAGCCGGACCTCGCGCGCGCAGGGCGGGCCCGAGGAGACCGTGGACCGGCGGAAGGCGCGGCGGGTGGTGGCGGCCGCCACCGACTGGGCGCTCCGCAACGGCGGGCTCGACCGGGCCATCCGCTTCGACGTGGTGGCGGTGACGATCGAGGCCGGGTCGCCGCGCATCGAGCACTTTCCCGGCGCCTTCGACGCCGACGGCAACCCGGGGGCGTGGTAGGAGGGGAGCACGGCACCGGGCACCCTCTACGTGGTGGCGACCCCCATCGGAAACCTGGCGGATCTCTCTCCGCGGGCGGCCGAGGTGCTGCGCTCGGTGGAGGCGGTCGCGGCCGAGGACACCCGGCGGACGCGCAAGCTCCTCGCCCACGTGGGCGCGCGCCCCGCGGCCCTTCTCTCCCTGCCGGCGTTCGACGAGCGGGCGCGGCTCGGGCCCATCCTCGATCGGCTGCGGGCCGGGGGTTCGGTGGCGCTCTGCACCGACGCGGGCACGCCGGGCATCTCGGACCCGGGACAGGCGCTGGTGGAGGGCGCCTGGCAGGCGGGCGCCCGCGTGGTTCCCATCCCGGGACCGACGGCCGCCGCGGCGGCGCTGGCCGCCTCGGGCCTTCCGGGGGACCGCTTCTTCTTCGCCGGCTTCCTGCCGCGCAAGGGGGCCTCGCGCGCGGCGGCCATCGGGGCGCTCGCGCGCGTGCCCGCCACCGTGGTGCTGTACGAGGCCGGGAACCGGACCGGGGCGACCCTGCGCGACCTGGCCGCGGCGATGGGCCGGCGCCCGGCAGCCGTGGCGCGGGAGCTCACCAAGGTTCACGAGGAGGTCGCGCGCGGCACCCTGGAGGAGCTGGCGGAGCGGTTCGCGGGCGAGGTGCGCGGCGAGGTGACCATCGTGGTGGGGGCCGGGGCGGTGCAGGGCGACACCGGGGCGGGGGCCGGGCCGTCCCTGGAGGAGGAGCTCCGGGAGCGCATCCGGGCGGGCCAGGCGCCGAGCGCCGTGGCGCGGGAGGTGGCACGGGCGCGCGGCCTCCGGCGCGCCGACGTCTACGCGGCCCTGGAGCGCATCCGGCGCGGGTGAGGGCGGGGCGCCCCCGGGGCTCAGAACCGGAGGATGCCGGTGACCCGGACGTCGAAGAGGCTCACCTCCGACACCCGGAAGCGCCGGCCGGGCGAGTCGTACCGCCAGTCGAAGTTCGGGTTCAGCGCCGTGTTGGTCTCGTCGTAGGGCGGGCCGGGGTCTTCGCCCCTCAACCGGCCCAGGGACTCGCCGGTGATGGCGTGGGCCGTCTGGGTGCCGATGGAGGCCTCGGCCCGCAGGGCCACGAAGTTCGAGGCCTTGAGATGCAGGCCGAAGAGCGCCGAGACGGTGGCGTAGTCCTCGGTCCAGTGGATCCGGCCGCTGGCGTCGGTCAGCTCGTTGTACCAGCGCGCGACCGAGGTGTAGTCGGCCGAGAGGCGCACGTCGATGGCGACCTTCTGCCCGGCGGCGGCGTTCTCGTAGGGGATCACCTCGGCGCCGAAGAGCAGGCCGACCAGGTAGGGGGGCCGCGCCGCGGAGCTCTCGTCGAAGCCGGCGCAGTTCTCGTACATCCAGCTCGGCCCCTGCGGGAGCGGTGGCGTCGGGGGCGGCGGGCTCTCCAGGGCGAGGGCGTTGTCGCAGTTGGAGTAGGTCTGCGCGGCCTTCCGCTGGACCGTCAGGTGGGCCCGGACGTACGGATCGAACGGCCCCATCCGGCGGGAGAGGGCGGTGGAGAGGTCGAACCGCCACAGCTTCTGCCCGAAGGGGCCCGGGTTCGCGGCGTTGACGTGCGGCGAGGACCAGTCCGGCCGGTCGAAGCGTCCGGCGGCCGGGTCGTACAGCTCGGCCGTGGGGAAGGTGACGTCGAGGCCGACGACCCACTTCGGCTTGGTGTCGTCGCGCTCCTCGGACAGGATGGCCCAGGCGGCGCCGACGAGGAGGTCCCCCGCCTTCCCCCCGTGGTAGACGGTGGTCCCGTTCCCGACCGGGAAGAGGGGGCAGGATCCGGCCGGCAGGCAGGGGTCTCCGCTGGGCGTGACGTCGTTGTTCTCGATGGTGTCCCAGGAGGTGCCGCCCACCGGGATGCCGCCCACCAGGGCGTAGCGCCAGCGCATGTCGTCCGCGAGCACGTAGGGGATCTCGGCGTGCAGCTCCAGGTCGCGGTAGATCCCGACCGCCACCCGGGGGACGAGGGCGGTCGCCTTCTGGGTGAAGCGGAGCTGCGCCAGGTCCTCGATGGATCCCCCCACGTCCCACTCGCGGCTGATGAGCCCGGTCTTCTGGAACCGGTCCCAGCGGATGGAGAAGTCCACGTCGATGGGGTTGCCGGGGTCGGCGGCGGTGGCGACCCGCGTGACCTCCGCGGCCCGGGCGGAGCCGGCCAGCGCGACGGCGGCCGAGATGGCGACGACGGGAAGGCGATACCGCCCCATGCACTCCTCCGGGATCCGGGCGAACCGCGCGAAAATACGCGCGATGGCGGCCTCGTGCGACGCTAGCAGCGGGTCCTGGGCGGGTCAAGTTACGGCCCGCCGCCACGGGGGTGGGGTCCGCGGGCTCAGTCGTCCGGCTGGGCCCGGTCGTCGTCGGAGCCGCGCAGCCCGAGCTCCTTCATCTTCACCTGGAGCGACTTCCGGCTGATCTGGAGCCGCTTGGCGGCACGGGTGACGTTGCCGCCCGTCTCGGCCAGCGCGCGGCCGATGAGCTCCCGCTCCAGCTCGGCCTGGGCCTGGCGCACGATCTCCTTCATCGAGGCGCCGCTCGGGGCTGCGATGGCGCCGAGCGGCCCGACCGCCGCGATGGGGACCATGGGCGCGCCGCCCCGCTCCCGCACCGAGTCCGGCAGCGAGGAGGCCAGGATGACGGGGCCGTCGGCGAAGAGGACCGAGCGCTCCATCAGGTTCTCCAGCTCGCGGATGTTGCCCGGCCACGCGTACCCGAGGAGCAGCTGCAGCGCCTCCTCCTCGATGCCCTCCACCTTC
Organism: Anaeromyxobacteraceae bacterium; assembly: GCA_035466675.1. Taxonomy (GTDB): domain Bacteria; phylum Myxococcota; class Myxococcia; order Myxococcales; family Anaeromyxobacteraceae; genus Anaeromyxobacter. The sequence continues at coordinate 7,412 of DATIUR010000073.1, forward strand.
TTGCCGAGGCGCCGGTCGTACTTCTCGATGAAGTGCTGCACCAGGAGCGGGATGTCCTCCTTGCGGTCGCGCAAGGGCGGCAGGGCCATGGGGACCACGTTGAGCCGGTAGTAGAGGTCCTCGCGGAAGCGCCCCTCGGCGATGAGGGCCTTGAGGTCGCGGTTGGTGGCGGTGATGAGCCGCACGTCCACCCGGATGGTCTTGATGCCGCCCACCCGCTCGAACTCCGACTCCTGCAGGGCCCGGAGCAGCTTCACCTGCATCTCCAGCGGGATCTCGCCGATCTCGTCGAGGAAGAGGGTGCCGCCGTCGGCCAGCTCGAAGCGGCCGGGCTTGGAGCCCACCGCGCCGGTGAAGGCGCCCTTCTCGTAGCCGAACAGCTCGGACTCCACCAAATCCTTGGGGATGGCGGCGCAGTTCACCTTGATAAGCGGCTTGTCGCGCCGCGAGGAGCCGCGGTGGAGCGCCTTGGCGATGAGCTCCTTGCCGGTGCCGCTCTCGCCGGT
>DATIUR010000074.1:0-9140 GCA_035466675.1 Anaeromyxobacteraceae bacterium
CGCGGCGCGCTGGGAGCTGCTCCGCGCGGACTGGGAGGGGGCGCCGGATCTCGCCCGGGCCCTCGCGCGGCTGCCGCGCCACCTCGAGGTCGGGGTCCGCGCGGGCCGGGCCGAGGTGGCGGCGGGGCTCCAGCTCTCCGCGCCGGAGCTGGCCGCCGGCGTCCGGATCGCGCTGGAGCGGCCGTCGGTGGCCGAGCTCGGCCGCGCGGTCCTCTCCGCCCTCGGCCCGGCGGAGACGTGCAAGGCATGCAAGGCGGAGGTGGTGGCGATCCACCTCTTGCGTACGCGGGGGCTCGACGAGCTGAACGGGCTCGTCTGCCCGGGCTGCGGGGCCGTGCTCCGGAGCTACTGGCGCTACGGCGAGGCGGAGGGGCTCGAGGCGCTCGCCCCCATCGCCCTCGAGCTGGGGCTCGTGGCGGAGCAGCCGCTCGCCCTGGCCGGGACCACCCTCGGCTTCCAGATGCTGCCGGAGGAGAGGGACAAGCTCACCGCCGACAGGCTCCGCCGCCGCTTCGCCGAGCTGTACCTCTCGGCCTACGAGGTGGACCTCGCGCCGGAGCGGCTCCGGATCGCCACCGCCGACGGGACCGCCTCGCCCGGCACCCGCGTCGCCGCGCTGCGCCGGCCCGCCCTCCAGGTGGTCGAGGGGTCGGGGACGACGGAGGAGGAGCTGCTCGAGATCCTCCGCTCCCGGATCGAGCGCCGCTTCAAGGCCTGACCCGCCTCCGGCGGCCTCAGGCGATCAGGAGGTGCAGGGCCAGCACGCCCAGCACGGTGAGCAGGAGACCCCCCAGGGCCGCCAGCACGACAGGGTGCGTCAGCTTCTCCATGGGCGCACACGATACCGGAATCCACCGGAGGTGTCACGACTCCCGGTATGGGTCGGGGGGTCGGCCGGGCCCCGTCGCGGCGCTTGCCCGGGTCGCTCCGACGGGGTAGACGGGGCCCCGTGCGCGTGCTCGTGACCGGGGCGACGGGGTTCGTGGGGTCGGCGGTGGCGCGGGAGATCCACGCCCGCGGCCACGCCGTGCGCGTCCTGGCGCGGGACACGAGCGATCTCACGGCCCTGGAGGGCATCTCGCACGAGGTCGCCCGAGGGGACGTCCTCGACCGCGCCGCGGCGGCGCGGGCCGTGGCCGGGTGCGATGCGGTCGTACATTCCGCCGGCCTGGTGAGCTTCGAGCCCGATCCGCGCGGGCGCATGATGGCGGTCAACGCCGGGGGCGTCGAGGTGGTGCTGGGGGCGGCGCTGCAGGCGGGCGTCCGGAAGGCCGTGCTCACCTCCTCGATCGCGGTCCTGGGCGGGAGCCGGAGCCGGTCGCCGCGCACCGCCGACGAGGCCACGCCCTCGAACGCCGACGCCCTGGGGATCCCGTACCTCGTCTCCAAGCTCCGGGGCGAGGAGGCGGCCCTGGACCTGGCCGCGCGCGGTCTTCCGGTCTCGGTGGTCCGGCCCGGCTACGTGCTCGGGCCGGGCGGCCGCCGCGGGACCTCGGCCGCGACCGTCCTCGCCCTCGCCCGCTGCCGCGTGCCCTGGGTGGTGAACGGCGGCACCTCCTTCTGCGACGTCCGCGACGTGGCTCGCGGCCACGCCGAGGCGCTCGAGCGGGGGAGGCCGGGGGAGGTCTACCTGCTCGGCGGGCACAACCTCTCCGTCTGCGAGTTCGCGGGGGCGGTCTCCGGGATGGCCGGCGTCCGCCCACCGCGGCGCCTGTCCTACGGGCTCGCCCTGGCGGCGGCCGCGGCGGCCCAGGGCCTCGCCCTGGCCTCGGGCAAGCCGCCTCGCCTGACGGTGGACCTGGTCCGGGCGACCGCGATCTTCACCTGGGTCGCGAGCGGCAGGGCCGAGAGGGAGCTGGGCTACGCCGTCCGCCCGCTCGGCGAGATGATCCGGGACACCCTCCGGTTCTACCTGCGTGCCGGCGCGCTCGAGCCGCGGACGCCCGAGCTTCGCGCGCTCGCCGCCGGGTGAAGGCCGAGAGCGCCAGGACGCGTCAGGCCGACCCCGTCGCGCGCTCCGGCACGGGCTCCTCCGCCTGCCTGGGCCGCGGCGGGCGCACCCGCACGGTGCGGACCAGGCGCGGGGTGGCCTCCACGATCTCGATCTCGGTCCCGCCGGGCGCGACGAGCCGCGTGCCGGTCGCCGGGACCTCTCCGGCCAGGGCGATGCACAGGCCGGCCACGGTGCCGTACCCCTCGCCCTCGGGCAGGTCGAGGGCCAGGCCGCGGTTCACCTCTCGCACCGGCGCGTCCCCGCGGACCAGGGCCGAGCCGTCCGGCTGCGCCGTGAAGAGCGGCTGGGCCTCCTCCCGTTCGCCCAGGATGTCGCCCACCACCTCCTCGATCAGGTCCTCGAGGGTGAGGACGCCGGCCACGCCGCCGTGCTCGTCCACCACCACCGCGATCTGGGTGCGGAGCCGCTGCATGTCCTTGAGCACGGCCACCGCCCGGGCGGCGGCGGGCACGAAGTGCACCGGCCGGACGAGGTCGTCGAGCACGATGAGCTGCCGCTCCCAGGCCATGGCGGCCAGGTCCTTGGCCATGACGTACCCGACGATCTCGTCGAGCGTGCCCTGGTAGACCGGCATGCGGCTCCGGCCCTCCTCGAGCAGGAGCCGCTTCAGGGTCTCCGGCGGCGCGTCCCGCGGCAGGGCCACCACCCGGCCGCGCGGCACCATCACGTCGGCCGCGGTGAGGTCCCGGAAGGCCAGGGCGCGGGAGGCGATCTCGGCGGTGGGCGCGTCGAGGGCACCGGCCGCGCCGGCCTCGCGAACCATCTGCTCGATCTCGTCGGCGGAGAGGCGGGACTCGGCGAAGGTGGTCCGGTCGCCGAAGGGCCGGAGCACGAGGTTCGAGCTCCAGGTGAGGAGCCAGACGAGGGGGCGGGCCAGATGGGAGAGCGCCAGGAGCGGCCGGGCCGCGAGGAGCGCGTACGGCTCGGCGGCGCGCAGGGCGATCGACTTCGGCACGAGCTCGCCCAGGACGAGCGAGAGGTACGAGACCAGGGCCACCACCACCGCGAGCGCGATCCGGTCCGCCCAGCCGGCGAGGAGCGGGACCCGCGAGAGCGGCGCGGCCAGGTGGACGGCCAGCGTGGCGCCGCCGAAGGCCGCGGCGGTCGCCCCGACCACCGTGATCCCGATCTGGACCGTGGCCAGGAACCGTTCGGGGGACTCCCGGAGGCGCTTGGCGGCGCGGGCCGAGGCGCGACCCTCCGCGGCCAGGGCCTCGAGGCGCGTGCGCCTGAGCGCGATGAGCGCGATCTCGGCGCCCGCGAAGAGTCCGTTCGCGAGCACGAGGGCGAGGATGATCAGGATCTCGCCGAGGATCGTCGCCTCCTTCGGAGCGGGGGCCCCTGGCCATCGAGAATAGCGGGTGGCGAGGGTGGGCGGCTTTCCTCCCGGGGTACTCCCGGGAGGGGACTCCCCGCGCCGGCGCCCGGTTCATACCTGAGTTCCGCCCGGTTGGAGGATCCCATGGCCAGCACCTTTACGCCGAAAGACCTAGTTCCTGTGGCGCTTCCCTTTGGGGGAGGATCGGCCGAACGGCTTCGCCACGCGCTCTCCTTCGCCGTGCTCGCCCCCTCTCGGCACAACACCCAGCCCTGGCTCTTCGAGGTCGAGGAGGACGAGGTCCGGGTTCACGCCGACCGGCGAAGGGCGCTCCCCGCGACGGATCCGGACGGCCGCCAGCTGGTCATGGCCTGCGGCGCGGCCGTCGAGAACCTGAGGATCGCGGTGGCGCACCTCGGCTTCGCCACCTCGCTCGAGCCGGCGGCCGGTTACCACCGGGACGGGCTCGTGGCCCGGGTGCGGCTCGAGGAGCGGAGCGCCTCGACCCCGGAGCTGGAGGAGCTGTTCCAGGCCATCCCGCGCCGGCGCACGAACCGGCTGCCGCTCGACGGGCGGGAGCCGCCGGCGGGCCTGGTGGCCTCGCTCCTGCGCGAGGCCCGGCGCGAGGGGGCGTCGCTCCGGGCGGTGGACGACGCGCAGCGCCGGGCGGTGGCGGAGCTGGTGGCGGAGGGCGACCGGATCCGGTGGGCGAGCGGGCGGTACCGGGCCGAGCAGGCCGCCTGGACGCGGACCAACCACTCGCAGCGCCGCGACGGGATGCCCGGGTGGTCGCTGGGCCTGGGCGACGCGGCCGCCGTGGTGCAGCCGCTCGTGCTGCGCCTGCGGAACCCGGCCGCCGACGAGGCGGAGCGCGACCGGCGGCGCACCCTCGGCTCGAAGGCGCTCGTCGTGATCTCGACGCCGCGCGACGGGATGGAGGACTGGCTCGCGGCCGGCGAGGCGCTCCAGCGCGTGCTCCTGCGCGCGACCGCCGCCGGGCTGTGCGCCTCCTGGTTCGGGCAGGTGGTGGAGGTGCCGGACCTGCGGGCGAGGCTCCGCGATCTCCTGGGGGTGCAGGGGCAGCCGCAGATGATGCTCCGCCTCGGCTACGGGCTCGACGTGCGGCCGACGCCGCGGCGTCCGGTCGAGGAGGTGCTGCGGAGCTACCGGCCCGAGCGGTCGCGGCGGGAGGCGCTGGCCGTCCGCCCGCCGCCGCCCGCTTGGCTGCCCGAGCGGCCCGGGGTGGAGGGGGAGCGGCCCGGGCTGCATTGAGCGGGCGCGGGGGTCGCGCCGTACACTCGTGGCTCGCTGCTGACCTGCGTCAGGCTTCGCCTGACGGGGGCCTCGACCCCGGGCGAACCGCCTCCCCCGTCACGCCGCGCCCGCCGGCCCCCCGACCAGGAAGTCCCGCCAGTCGATCCACCGGACGCCGGCCCGCTCCGCCGGGCCGCGGCCTTCGGCGTCTCCGACCACGAGCGGCCTGAAGCTCCGGTGTCGGCGGACGAACTCGAGGAGGCCGGCGATCTCACCCGCGCGGAACGGGCCGCTCTTCACCTCGATGGCCCAGGCGCCCCACCCGCCCTCGAGGACGGCGTCGACCTCGTGGGGCTCCTCGCGCCAGTAGCTCACCCGCTGCCCCGAGCTCCAGGCGTGCGCCAGGCAGGCGTTCTCCAGCCAGGTGCCGAACCGGGCCGCGTCGGTGCCCGGATCGGCGGGCCCCCGCGGGTCCATCACGGCGACGAGCGCGTTGTTCAGCGTGACGAGCTTGGGCGGCGCGGCACGGCGCCGGGCGTCCCGGGCGGAATACCGGGGGAGCGGCGCGACCAGGAATGCCTCCTCGAGCAGCGCCAGGTAGTGCTGGATGGTCTCGAGCGCGCCGGGGTCCTGGAGCCGGCCCTGGATCTTCTGGAGCGAGACGACCTGCGCGGGCGAGGTGGCGGCCACGGCGAACACCTGGCGCAGGAGCGAGGGGCGCCGGACCGCGGCGAGGGCCAGGAGGTCCCTTCCCACGGCGGGCTCCAGGATCGCGTCGCGGACGTAGGCGGCCCAGCGGGCGCGGTCGCCTCGCAGCGGGAAGGCGCCGGGATAGGAGCCCACGCGGACGAGCAGCTCGGCCGCCTCGCGCGGATCGAGCCCGAAGCCGGCGGCGAGGGAGGCGGCGGACCAGTGAATGAGGGTCAACCGCTCGAACCGGCCGGCCAGGCTCTCCCGGGACCCCGCGCCGACGTGGAGCGCGGAGGAGCCGGTGGCGACGACGTGCACCGGGATCCGCCGCCGCCGGAGGTGGTCCCAGGCGCCCTTGAGGCGGGCCGACCAGCCGTGGAGGAGGTGGACCTCGTCGACGAAGAGGACCGCCTTGCCCCCCTCCGCGGCCGCACCCTCCGCTCGCTCGAGGGTCCGTTCCCAGAAGCCGGGGAGCGACGCCTCGGGGGAGTCGGCCGCCGCGTAGACGGCCCCGGGGCCGATCCGGTCCGCCAGCTCCAGGAGGAGCGTGGTCTTGCCCACCTGCCGCGGGCCGGCGAGGAGCTGGATGCGCCCCGGGGCGGGCTCGGCGAGCCGCTCCGCCAGCACGTCGCGGCAGGCGACGTAGTCGAGCCGGAAAGCATCTTCGATCATGGTCGAATAATTATTCGACTACGCTCGAATGGCAAGGGCGGGGGGTGCCGGCGGATCACCCCGGATGGGGCGGTCCCGCCCCGGGGCAAGGTGCCGCCCGCTGGCGTGGTGCCGCTTCCGGCCCCCGGCCGAGGCGCCGCTCCGCCCCCGCGGCATCCCGCCACGCGCGCTCGCCGGCGGCTGGAGCCTCGGAGAGCGGGGGACGGGAAGGTCGGTCCTCGTTAGGATTCAGCGGCGATGCCCTCTCCGACCGAGCCGCCGGTCCCCGCCCCGGACGCCGCGAGCCTCTCGTTCGTCGAGAAGCTCTACTACGAGTACCTGCGCGATCCCGGCGCGGTGGAGGAGCCGTGGCGCAGCTACTTCGCCGGCCTGCCCGCCGAGCCGGGGACGGCCGCCGCCCCCGAGTCCTTCCCGCGGCGCAGGGCGGACGGCGCGGCCGAGGCGCCGGGGGCGGGACGGGACGTCGCCTTCCAGGCCAAGGTCGAGAAGCTGGTCCAGGCCTACCGAGAGTACGGCCACCTGCGGGCGCGGCTCGACCCCCTGGGGCTGGTCCGCCGCGCCGAGCCCTTCCGCCTCGAGGACTTCGGGCTCGCCCCGGGCGACCTCGACCGGACGTGCGCCGACACCGACGGGAAGGCCGCCGTCCCGCTGCGCGAGATCGTGGAGCGGCTCGAGGAGACCTACTGCCGGACGCTCGGGGTCGAGCTGGCCCACATGCACGACCGCGACCTGCGCACGTGGCTCGAGCAGCGGATGGAGCGGACCCGCAACCACCTCACCCTCGAGCCGGAGGTGAAGAAGCGGCTCTACCGGAAGATCGCCCAGGCGGAGATGTTCGAGCAGTTCGTGGGGACGCGCTTCCTCGGCTCGAAGCGGTTCTCGGTGGAGGGGGCGGAGGGGCTCCTGCCGCTCTTCCAGTTCCTGGTGGACCGGGCCATGGGCCACGGCGTGCGCAACGTGGTCATCGGGATGGCGCACCGGGGGCGGCTCAACGTGCTCGCCAACATCGTGGGCAAGCCGCTCCGGGACATCTTCGCCGAGTTCCGCGACCAGGCCATCATCGCGGGCTCGGGCGGCGACGTGAAGTACCACCTCGGCTACTCCTCCGACCGCGAGACGCCGGACGGCGTGCTCCTGCACCTCACGCTCGCCTTCAACCCGAGCCACCTCGAGTGGATCGACACGGTGGTGCAGGGGCGGGTGCGGGCCAAGCAGGACCGCTACCAGGACCCGGACCGGATCCGGTCGCTCCCGGTGCTGGTGCACGGCGACGCCGCCTTCGCCGGCCAGGGGATCGTGGCCGAGTCGCTCAACATGTCGGAGCTGGAGGCCTACACGGTGGGCGGGACCCTCCACGTCATCGTGAACAACCAGGTGGGCTTCACCACCTCGCCCCGGGACGCGCGCTCCACCACCTACGCCACCGGCCCGGCCCGGATGCTCCAGATCCCGATCCTCCACGTGAACGGGGAGGACGTGGAGGCGGTGGCCCAGGCGGTGCTCCTCGCCCTCGACTTCCGCCAGCGCTTCCACCGCGACGTGGTGATCGACCTGTGGGCCTACCGGCGCCATGGGCACAACGAGGGCGACGAGCCCTCCTTCACGCAGCCCGTGATGGTCCGGGCCATCGCGGCGCGGCCGACCCTGCGCCAGATCTGCGCCGAGAGGCTCGTGGCCGAGGGCACCATGGCGCGTTCGGACGTGGACGCGGTGGCGGCCGCCTACCGGGCCGAGCTGGAGGAGGCCCACCAGGCCTCGGCCCGGATGGCCATCCTGCCCGCCGCGCAGGCCAGCGAGGGCTTCTGGAAGGGCTACCGGGGCGGCGCCATCACCGGCGAGCCGGAGCCGCCCACCGCGGTCCCCCGCGAGGAGATCGCCCAGGTGGCGGCGGCGCTCACCCATGTCCCGCAAGGTTTCGCCGTCCACCCGAAGCTCGTGAAGGTGCTGGAGGGGCGGGCGCAGATGGGCCGCGGCGAGCGGCCGGTCGACTGGGCCATGGGCGAGGCGCTCGCGCTCGGCACGCTCGCCTGGAACGGGACGCGCATCCGGCTGGTGGGCCAGGACGCCGGCCGCGGCACCTTCAGCCACCGGCACGCGGTGCTGCACGATCACCAGAGCGGGACCGCCTACGTCCCGCTCGCCCACCTGCGCGACCGCCAGGGGCCGGTGGAGGTGAAGGACAGCCTGCTCTCCGAGGCGGGCGCCCTCGGCTTCGAGTACGGCTACAGCCTCGACATGCCCGAGGCCCTCACCGTCTGGGAGGCGCAGTTCGGCGACTTCGTGAACGCGGCCCAGGTCATCGTCGACCAGTTCCTCTCCTCCGGCGAGGCCAAGTGGAACCGGCTCTCCGGCCTGGTGCTGCTGCTGCCGCACGGGATGGAGGGGCAGGGGCCGGAGCACAGCTCGGCGCGCCTGGAGCGCTTCCTGGAGCTGTCGGTGGACGACAACTGGCGGGTGGTGAACCTCACCACCCCGGCCCAGCTCTTCCACGCCCTGCGGCGACAGGTGCTCTCGCCCTGGCGCAAGCCGCTGGTGGTGATGGCGCCGAAGAGCCTGCTCCGCCATCCCGGCGCGGTGTCGTCCCTGGAGGAGCTGACGCAGGGCGGCTTCCGGGCCGTCCTTCCCGATCCGGCCGCGGCCGAGCCGAAGGAGATCACCCGGGTGGTGCTGTGCTCGGGCAAGCTCTACTACGACCTCGTGGCGGGGCGGGAGGCGCGCGGCGCGCGGCACGCCGCCATCGTCCGGATCGAGCAGCTCTACCCGCTCGGCCCGGCCGAGGTGGCCGCCGAGGTGAGGCGCCACGGGCCGGACGTCGAGGTGGTCTGGGCGCAGGAGGAGCCGAGCAACATGGGGGCCTGGGACTACGTGGCGCTCCACCTCGGCCCGCACCTCCCCGGCCCGCTGGTGCGGGTGGCGCGCGCGCCCTCGGCGAGCCCCGCGGTGGGCTCCGCCACCCGCCACAAGCTCGAGCAGGAGCAGATCGTCCTGGAGGCGCTGGGCGAGCCAGCGCACAGGAGGCGGCGCGCCGGCGCGCGTGCCGCCGTGGAGGAGCGCTAGCCCATGAACGTCCAGCTCAAGGTCCCCGCGCTCGGGGAGTCGATCACGCAGGCCACCGTCGGCGCCTGGCTCAAGAAGGAGGGCGATCCGGTCCAGGCCGACGAGCCGGTGGTCGAGGTGGAGAGCGAGAAGGCG
>DATIUR010000075.1:0-9468 GCA_035466675.1 Anaeromyxobacteraceae bacterium
ACGATCCCCTTGTTGGCGGCCTTCACGTACTTCTTCTCGGCGTCGTGGGCCGGGCCGGGGATGGTGCCGAGCTTCACCTGGTCGTGGATGGTCTCGAAGGCCAGGTACGGGTTCACCGCCGACGCGCCGTAGGCGGTGAGCAGGGCGAAGTGGTGCACCTCGCGGGGCTCGCCCGACTCGAGCACCAGCCCGATGCGGGTGCGCGTGCCCTCGTGGATGAGGTGGTGGTGCACCGCCGAGACGGCCAGCAGCGAGGGGATGGGGGCGTCGTCGGCGTCGTGCCCGCGATCGGACAGGACGATCAGGTTGTAGCCCTCCGCGATCGCCTCCGAGGCGCGCCAGCGCAGGTCCTCGAGCGCCTTGCGGAGGCCGGCCCCGCCGTCGCGGGCCCGGAAGAGCATGGGGAGCGTGATGGCGCGCAGCCCCTTGGCGACGGCCCCGCCGTCCAGGGCCCGGACCTTCTCCAGCTCCTCGTTGCGCAGGACCGCGCCGGGCAGGGCCAGCTGCCGGGCCGCGGCGGGGCCGGGCTCGAGCAGGTTCTCCTCGGGCCCCACCGAGGTCTCCGACGCCATGATGATCTCCTCGCGGATGGCGTCCACCGGCGGATTGGTCACCTGCGCGAAGAGCTGCTTGAAGTAGTTGAAGAGCGGCTGCGGCTTCTCGGAGAGCACCGCCAGGGGCGTGTCGGTCCCCATCGACCCGATGGGCTCCGTCCCGTCGGTGGCCATGGGGGTGACGAGCATCTTCACGTCCTCGGAGGTGTAGCCGAACACCTCCTGCCGCCGGAGGACCGTCTCGTGGTCCGGCTCGTGGACCTGGGGCGGCGGGGGCAGCTCGGCCAGGCGGACGAGGTGCGCGTCCAGCCACTCGCGCCAGGGCCGCGTCCGGGCGATCCGCTCCTTCAGCGCCTCGTCGGCCACGATCCGCCCCTCGGCGGTGTCCACCAGGAAGATGCGGCCGGGCTGGAGGCGCCCCTTCTCGAGCACGCGCTCGGGCGCGATGTCGAGCACGCCGACCTCGGAGGCCATCACCACCAGGTCGTCCTTGGTCACGTAGTAGCGCGAGGGGCGCAGGCCGTTCCGGTCGAGCACCGCGCCCACCCGGACGCCGTCGGTGAAGGCGATCGAGGCGGGGCCGTCCCAGGGCTCCATCAGGCAGGAGTGGAACTCGTAGAAGGCCCGCCGCTCCGGGCTCATCGCCTCGTGCCGGACCCAGGGCTCGGGCACCATCATCATGATGGCGTGCGGCAGCTCGCGCCCGGCCAGGACGAGCAGCTCCAGCACGTTGTCGAACATGGCCGAGTCGGAGCCCTCGGTGTCGATGACCGTGAGGATCTTCTGGAGATCCTCCCCGAAGAGCGAGGAGCGCATCATCGACTGGCGGGCGTGCATCCAGTTGATGTTGCCCCGCAGCGTGTTGATCTCGCCGTTGTGGGAGATGTAGCGGTACGGGTGCGCCCGCGACCAGGAGGGGAACGTGTTGGTGGAGAACCGGGAGTGGACCATCGCCAGCGCCGAGATCACCCGCGGATCCGAGAGATCGGGGTAGAACTCGCGGAGCTGGGGCGCGTTCAGCATCCCCTTGTAGACCAGGGTCTTGTGGGAGAGGCTCGGCACGTAGAAGTGCGTGCGGCCGGGGACGGCCGAGCGCGAGACGGTCTTCTCCACCATCCGGCGGATCACGTAGAGCTTCCGCTCGAACGCGTCCGGATCGGGCGTGCCCGGCCCCCGCCCCACCAGGACCTGTCGGATGACCGGCTGGCTCGCCCGGGCGGTGGGGCCGAGCGTGACCGGGTCCACCGGCACGTCGCGCCAGCCGAGCAGGGTCTGCCCCTCGGCGCGGATCGTCTCCTCGAAGATCCGCTGGCAGGCCTCGCGCCCCCGGCCGTCCGGGGGCAGGAAGACCATGCCCGCCGCGTAGGCGCCGGGAGCGGGCAGCCGGGACCCGATCCGCTCCGCCTCGGCGGCCAGGAAGGCGTGCGGCGTCTGGAGCAGGATGCCGGCGCCGTCGCCGGTGTTCTTCTCCGCGCCGACCGCGCCGCGGTGCTCCAGGTTCACGAGCACCGTGAGCGCCTGCTCGACGATGTCGTGCGAGGGCCTGCCCTTCACGTCCACCACGAAGCCGAACCCGCAGGCGTCGCGCTCGTTGGCGGGGTCGTAGAGCCCTTGCTTCGGTGGGTAGCCGGTCTCGCGCATGCTCGGTTCTTCTTCGGCCAGGGGGATCGTGGAGTTTCGTGGAAACCGGCGCGGCGAGTCAACCCCCGATCCCTGCACGGGTTTTGGGCAACTGCCCGCTTCCCGGGCAACCGGCCGGCGCGGAGCGGGCCCCGCGGCGCCGCGTGACGCCCGTCACACGGTGGGAGACGGGAGCGGCCGCCCGCCCGGGCGCGCGCGCAACCTCGGGCGGGAACCGGTGTTCCAGGTCTCGTGCAGCACGAACGGATCGAAACAGGGAGGTTCACCATGGGACACATGAAGGCTCTCGGAGCGGGCGTCCTCGTCCTCGCCCTTTCCGCATGCGGCGCCACGCAGGACGAGTTCGCCAGCGCCCTGCCGGACTACGCCGGCCTCTCGCTCGACGTGCAGGGCGGCGATCCGGCGGCCCTCACGGTCCGCTCCACCGCGGCCGTGGCCGACGCGGACGTGCCCGGCACCGATCTCGCGTCGGCGCGCGAGTCGATCGGGGCGCTCAACGGCGCGGTGCGCGCGTTCCTCGAGCAGGTGGCGGCGGTGGCGCGCGGCGAGGGCAGGGACGCCCCCGACGGCGCGCGCGTCTACGGTCCGGCCGATCGCTGCGTCGAGACCCCGGATGGCTGCGTCGCGGCCACCTTCGTCCTGGCCGTGCGGCGCCAGGCGGAGAACGAGTTCGCCTGGGTGCTGGCCGCCCGGCCGGCCGGCTCCGCCGGCGAGTTCCTGCCGGTGGCGGGCGGCCGCATCGTCCGCGGTGCGGCGCCGCACCGGGGTCTCGGCCAGGTCGCCTTCAACCTCGACAACCTGAAGGCCGTCGTCCCGGCCTACGCGGGCCAGGGCCACCTGCTGGCCGGGTTCGCGAACGGCGAGCAGGCCAAGGCCCTGCGCTACCGCCTGGTCGGCTTCACGCCCGACGCCGCGGCCTTCGAGCCCGTCACGGCCGCCTTCTTCGGCTACCGCACCGCCGCCGGCCTCGCCCGGGTCCGGGTGGCCCGGATCGACGACTACGTCGCGCCCGAGGATCCCATGGTGACGAGCACCGACGAGCTGGGCTTCCTGCACGCGAGCTTCCACCCCGACGTGGGCGGGCGGGTCTTCGCGGTGGTGACCAACTTCCCCGACGGCCAGGGCGGCTTCTCCGGCGACGTGCCCGGCGTGCCGGCGAACGGCTGGTACTACTTCGGCCGGGCCTGCACCGACACGGCCGGCGTGGTGCTCTTCAAGCAGTGGTTCCACTGCCCCCGGCGGGACGAGTTGGGTGACCCGCGGGGCCCGGCCTGGTGCGTCCTCTCCGGCGCCGGCACCGCGTACCCGCCCGTGGTCGGGACGGGCACCTGGGCGGAGAGCTGCCCCGACCTGCCCGCCGACCTGGAGGAGCCGGTCGATCCACCGGCCGACGACCCGAGCGGCGGCTCCGACGAGCCGGGGACCTCCGGCGCGGGCCTGCCCGAGCCCCCGCCCGCGAGCCCGACCGAGGTGGGCGCCGGCTAGCCGATCCCGACCGGCGAACGAGGCGCTCCTGGCCCTCCCCCGGCTCCGGGGGAGGGCCTTCGTCGGCGCGGACGAGCCCGGCCCCGCGCCGCCGTTCAGCGCGTCGCCCGGACCTCGCGGGGGAAGGCGACCTCGCCGGCGGCCCGGCGCCGGCCCGCGTAGCCGGCGCGGTACTCCTTGAGCCGGTACTGGATCTTGCGGATCGAGACGCCCAGCACCTCGGCCGCCCGAGCGGTGGAGCCGCCGACCTCCTCCAGCGTGCGCAGGATGGCCTCGCGCTCGATCTCGAAGAGCGTCGCGCCGGGGATGAGCGCGCTGGCGCTCCCCCGATCCGCCGCCGCGCCCGACAGGACCGGGGGCAGGTCCTCCACGCCGATCTCCCGCAGGCGGCTCGAGGCGCAGGCGCGCTCCACCACGTTCTCCAGCTCCCGCACGTTCCCGGGCCAGCCGTGGGCGAACAGCAGGGAGAGGGCGCCGGGGGAGGCCCCGGCCGCGACCCGGCCCGCCGCACGGCCGTGGCGCTCGACGAAGTGCTGCACCAGGGCCGGGATGTCCGCCTTGCGCGCGCGCAGCGGCGGGAGCGAGAGCGAGACGACGCCCAGGCGGTAGTAGAGGTCGTCCCGCAGGCGGCCCGCCCGGACCGCCTCGGCCAGGTCGACCTGCGAGGAGGCGATCACGCGCACGTCCACGCGGATGGCGTCGCTCCCTCCCTGGCGCTCGATCTCGCCCTGCTGGAGCAGGCGCAGGAGCCTCACCTGCACGCCGGGGGGCAGGTGCGACACGTCGTCGAGGTGGAGGGTGCCGCCGTCCGCGCGCTCGACCGCCCCGATGCGCCGGGCCTCGGCCTCGGGGAAGGCCCCGCGCTCGTTCCCGAACAGCTCGGCCTCGAGAAGCGCGTCCGACAGCGCCGCGCAGCGGACCGGCACGAACGGGCGATCGCGGCGCGGCGAGGCCTCGTGGATCGCCTGCGCCAGGTGGCGCCGGCCGGTCCCGGGCTCGCCCAGGACGAGGACGGTGGCCTTGGTCGGCGCCGCCCGCCTCGCGACCTCCAGGGCGGCGAGGACCTCGGGCGCGGAGCCCACCACGGCCAGGCGCTGCCGCAGCTCCTGGCGGAGTGCGGCGCCGTCCCGGCGCAGCCCCCGCTTCTCCAGCGCCTTCTCGAGCACGACCGCCGCCTGCGCCGGCTCGACCGGGCGGAGGAGGAAGCTCTCCGCCCCGGCCCGGAGCGCCGCCACCGCGGCCCCGATCCGGTCGGCGTCGGCGAGCACCACCACCGCCGCGTCGGAGCGGACCTCGCGGAGGCGGGCCACCAGGGTGGCTCCGTCGCAGCCGGGAAGCTCGGCGTCGGCGAGAACCGCCGACGGCCCCAGGGTCGGGATGCCGGACAGCCCCTCGCCGGCGTCGGAGGCGAGCGCGACCTCGAAGCCGCGCTCGGACAGGGCGGCCTGGAGGGCGGCCCCTTCCCGCGAGCTGCCGTCGATGAGCAGGATCCGTTCGCGCTTCATCGTCGAGGTTCCGAGTAGCAAGGGCCGTACCCGGCCTTTCGAAGGCCCGGCTCATGCACGAATTGCGCAGATCGCCGGGCCGCGGGACCCCCGGCGCAGGCGCTGCGAAGGCGGTGGCGACGTCGCGATCAGGCACCACTCCGGGGGACGAGCGCGGCGTGGCGCCGCACGGCGGGTGCGGAACACCGCCGGGGGTGGTTGCCCGCCGTCCGGGCGCGGTGTACCTCCTGCCCATGTCCATCCACCTGGGCGGGCGCGTCGAGATCCTCCGGGGCGACATCGCGAAGCTGGAGGTGGACGCCGTCGTGAACGCGGCCAACGCCTCGCTGCTCGGCGGCGGCGGGGTGGACGGCGCCATCCACCGCGCCGCCGGCCCGGGCCTGCTCGCGGAGTGCCGCACGCTCGGCGGAGCGCGGACCGGCGAGGCGAAGATCACGGGCGGCCACGATCTTCCCGCCCGCCACGTCGTCCACGCGGTCGGGCCGGTCTGGTCCGGCGGCGGAGCGGGCGAGGACGAGCTGCTGGCGAGCTGCTACCGGAACGCGATGCGGCTCGCCCGGGAGCACGGCTTGAAGTCGATCGCCTTCCCCGCCATCTCCACCGGCGCCTACGACTTTCCCCTCGAGCGCGCCACGCGCATCGCCATGCGCGAGGTGCGGGAGGCGCTTCAGAGGGACCCCGGGGTGGAGCGGGTGGTGCTGTGCTGCTTCTCCGCCGGCGACCTGGCGGTGTACGAGAGGATCGCGGGGGAGGTTCTCGCGTGACGTCGGCGGCGCCGAGCCCCGCCCCCCGGCGCGCCGCCCGGCGAGACACGCCGGCGGACACGAGCGCGAGCGTGGGCTGTGCTTCGGGCGCCCGAAACGGCCCCCGCCCCGTCACCGCGCCTCGGGCGGCCCCCCCGGCGTCCCCGCCTTCGGCCACCCGCCCAGCGCCTCGGGGGGGTTCGCGAGCGGGAAGCGCGTGGCGTTGTCGGCCACGGTGAGCCCGACGAGCAGCGCCACGAAGACGAGCGAGGTGACGAAGACGAGCCGGTTCGCGCCCCGCTGGTCCCACAGGTGCATGAAGAAGAGCGCCACCAGCGCGCTCTTCGCCGACGCGATCCCGAGCGCCACCACCACCGCCCAGCCGTGCGCCAGGTGGAAGCGGGAGAGCCAGTAGGTGAGCCCGGTGAGGGCGATGAGGGCGACCCACACCCAGAAGTAGCGGCCGGCGTGGGAGTGCTCGAGCCGCTCCTCCTCGACGTGGGACGTGCTCTCGTTGCTCGTGGCCATGCGGTCGTCCCGTTCAGATGAGGTAGACGAGGGGGAAGACGAAGATCCAGATCAGGTCGACGAGGTGCCAGTAGAGGCCGGCCAGCTCCACCGGGGTGTGGTAGGTGGCGTCGAAGCGGCCCTTCCAGGAGAGCACGCCCACCACCGCCAGCACGATCATGCCGATGAGCACGTGGATTCCGTGCAGCCCGGTGATGAGGAAGTAGAGCGTGTAGAAGACGCTCGCGCCCACCCCCGGGATGGCGCCCCGGTAGTATCGGCCCGGCAGGTCGCCGGCGTGGAAGTGGTGGCCGTACTCCACGTACTTGAAGCCGAGGAAGACGAGCGCCAGCAGGACCGAGATCCCGAAGAGGACCGCGGTCCGCCGTCCCCGGCCGTGCACCGCCTCGTGGAGGCCCATGGCCACGGTGAGGCTCGAGGTGACGAGCACCACCGTGTTGACCGCGCCGATCCAGGTGGCGAGGCTCCGGCTCGCCTCCGCGAAGGTGGGCGCGTAGAGGAACCGGTAGACGCCGTAGGCGGCGAAGAGGGCCGTGAAGAGAAGCACCTCGGTGGCCAGGAACAGCCACATCCCCAGGCGCGCGGCGTGGGTCTGCTTCTCGAGGCTCTCGAAGTGGTGGGCGAGGCGGATGGTCTCAGCTGGCATGCTTCGGCTCCGGGGCCACCGCCGGCGAGGGCTCGCCCGCGGCGTCCTGGTAGTCGTGGGGCTCGCGGTCGAAGACCGGCGTGCCCTCGAAGTTCTCGAGCGGCGGCGGCGAGGCGGTCATCCACTCGTAGCCGCGCGAGCCCCACGGGTTCGGGCCCGCCACCGCGCCCCACTTGAGCGCCACCACCACGTAGACGAGCACGATGAGGAGCCCGAAGGCGAGCACCGAGGCGCCCGCGGTGGAGGCGACGTTCAGGGCCCAGAAGCGCTCCGGGTAGGAGAAGTACCGGCGCGGCATCCCGTCGTTCCCGAGCAGGAACTGCGGGATGAAGGTGAAGTTGAAGCCCAGGATGACCAGGGTGGCCGCCACCAGCCCCCAGCGGTCGGGGAGCAGGCGGCCGGTGATCTTGGGGAACCAGTAGTGGAAGGCGGCCAGGAAGGCCATCACCGTCGCGCCCACCATGATGAAGTGGAAGTGGGCCACCACGAAGTAGGTGTCGTGCCAGTGGATGTCGAGCGAGACGGTGGCCAGCGCGATGCCGGTCATCCCCCCGAAGAAGAGGAAGAAGAGGAACCCCACGAAGTAGGCGAAGGGCGTGGTGAAGGCGATGGAGCCCTTGTAGAGCGTGGCCGTCCAGTTGAAGACCTTGATGGCCGTGAAGATGCCCACGAGCATGGAGAGGACGCCGAAGATGCCCGCGTCGAAGGCGGACTGGCCGGACGTGAAGAGGTGATGACCCCAAGTGAAGAAGCCCACGAAGGCGATGCCGAGCGAGGAGTAGGCGACCGCCTTGTAGCCGAAGACGTTCTTGCGGGCGAAGGCCTGGACCACCTCGGAGACGACGCCCATGGCCGGCAGGATCATGATGTAGACGGCCGGGTGCGAGTAGAACCAGAAGAAGTGCTGGAAGAGCACCGGGTCGCCGCCGCGGGCCGGGTCGAAGATCCCCCAGCCGAAGGCGTGCTCCACCGCCACGAGGAGCAGCGTCATGCCCAGCACCGGCGTGGCCAGGACCTGGATGATGCTGGTGGCGTAGAGGGCCCACACGAACAGGGGCAGCTTCCCCCAGCCGATCCCCTTGGCGCGCAGGGTGTGGGTGGTGACGATGAAGTTGAGGCCGGTGAGGATCGAGGAGAACCCCAGGATGAAGGCGCCCAGCAGGATGGGGACCACCTTGGTCACGGTGGTGGTGGAGTAGGGCGTGTAGAAGGTCCAGCCGGTGTCGGCCCCGCCCTGGATCATCCCCCACAGCGCCACCAGCGCGCCGGCCACGTAGAGGTAGAAGGAGAGCAGGTTCAGGCGCGGGAAGGCCACGTCCTTGGCGCCGACCATGATGGGGAGGAAGAAGTTCCCGAAGCCGCTCGGGATGGCGGGGATCATGAAGAGGAAGATCATGACCACGCCGTGGAGGGTGAAGAGCCGGTTGTAGGTCATCGCGTCCATCACCGTCGGCCCGGGGGTGAGCAGCTCGAGCCGGAGGAGGAGCGCGAAGACGCCGCCCAGGAAGAAGGCGAGGGTCACCGCCACCAGGAACATCACCCCGATCCGCTTGTGGTCGAGGGTGAGGAGCCAGGAGCGGAGCCCGGTGGCGGGCGTGTCGAGGTAGCTGCGGGCGGGCGGCCCGGGGGCCTCACGGCTGCTTCTGGATGGACTCATAGACCGGACCCTCCGACGGCCCGACGCGCACCGCCGGGGTCTTGAGCGACTTGATGAACTCCAGCACCGCCGCCACCTCGGGCGGGGAGAGCTTCCCCTGGTAGGTGGGCATCACGTTCTGGTACCCGGCCACGATCTGCGCGGCCGGATCCATCATCGACCGGGTGAGGTAGAGCTCGTCGGCCACCACCTCCTGGCCGTCCTTCAGCCTCTCCCGGCGCCCGTAGAGGTCCACCCAGGTCGGGCCGATGTGGCGGGCGCCGTCGACGGTGTGGCACTTGAGGCACCCCTGCTCCGCCGCCACCCGCCTCCCCTCCTCGACCAGGTTCGAGCCGGCCAGGAGCACCTCGCCCGGCGCCGCGCTCCCGTCCTGCGCCGCGGAGAGCCCGCGCCGGTTCTGGGCGAGCCAGGCGTCGAACTCGTCCGCCGGCATGACCCACAGCTCTCCCAGCATGGCGGAGTGCCCGAGCCCGCAGTACTCGGTGCAGAAGATCTCGTACCGTCCGGCCCTGTCCGCGGTGAACCAGGTCTGCGTGTAGCGCCCCGGCAGCGCGTCCTGCTTGATGCGGAGCGCGGGCACGTAGAACGAGTGGATCACGTCGCGCGAGGTGATGAGGAGGCGCACCGGCCGGCCCTGCGGGACGCGCAGCCGGTCCACCGCGTTCGGGCCTCCCGGATAGGCGAACTTCCACATCCACTTCTTCCCCTG
>DATIUR010000076.1:0-19803 GCA_035466675.1 Anaeromyxobacteraceae bacterium
GATCCCGGAGGTGGCGCCGGTGACGAGGACGACGGAGTTCCGGAGGTCGATCATGCCGGGCATTCTACCCGGTCCCCGCCTCCCGGAGCGGGAGCGCGATGGTGAAGGAGGCGCCGCCGCCGGCGCGCTCCCCGACCTGGATCTCCCCCCCGTGCTGCAGGACGATCTTCTTCACGATGGCGAGGCCGAGCCCGGTGCCCTCGATCTTGGTGGTGAAGTACGGGTCGAAGACGCGGTCGCGCAGGGCCCGGTCGATCCCCGGCCCCTCGTCGGCCACCGTCAGGACGGCGCGGTCGCGCCCGCGCGAGACGCCGAGGTGGATGCGGGCCCGGTCGGGGCGGGAGGCCTCCACGGCGTTGGCCGCCAGGTTGGCGAGCACGCGCCGGAGGAGGACGCGGTCCACCGAGACCGGCACGTCGCCCACCCCGCGCGCGATCTCCAGCTCCGCCGTCTCGGCCAGCTGGGGGCTGGTGCGGACGAAGTCCTCCACCACCTCGGCCAGGTCCGCCGGCGCCGGCTTCACGTCGGGGAGCTTGGCGAAGCCGGAGAACTCCTCGACCAGCCTC
The DNA here is from genome assembly GCA_035466675.1 of Anaeromyxobacteraceae bacterium. GTDB lineage: Bacteria > Myxococcota > Myxococcia > Myxococcales > Anaeromyxobacteraceae > Anaeromyxobacter. The sequence goes on from DATIUR010000076.1 coordinate 567, forward strand.
TGCAGGGTGCCGACCTCCTCGCGCACGATCTCCGCCACCTCGCCGACCAGGCGGCCGAACTCCGGGTCTCCTCCGGGCACGGCGCGCCAGCGCGCCTCGAGCTGCTGGAAGGCGAGCTGGATGGGGGTGAGCGGGTTCTTGATCTCGTGCGCGAGCCGCCGGGCCACCTCCTGCCAGCCGGAGATCTTCTCGAGGTAGACGATGCGGTCCCGACCCTCCCGGACCTCGCGCACCATGTCGTTGAACTGGCGCGTGAGCGAGGCCACCTCGTCCGTGGAGCGTCCCGGGTCCACCCGCACCGTCAGGTCGCCGGCGCGGACCCGGGAGACGCCCGCCACCAGGGCGGAGACGCGCCCGGTGGTGCGGCGCGCGATGGCGATGCCCACCAGCGCGGCCAGTCCCGCCAGCACGGCGAGCAGCACGCCGAAGGAGCGGAAGTAGGCGAGACGCACCTCGGCGCCGAGGGCGTCCACGGTGCGGACCACCTCCCCCAGGTCGCGGGCCTCGGCCAGCTCGGCGAAGAAGGCCGCCTCGATGGCGAAGGTGCACTCGAGGGTGCCGCCGCCCGCGAGCGCGACCCGGGCCGGTGCCGCCCGCCACTCGCCCTCGGGGTTGGGCCGGTCCGCCTCGGCCTCGGCGCGCACGGCGCCGTCCGGCCCGATCCAGGCGGCCCGGCGCAGCCGCGGCACGCGTTCCACCGCCGCCGCCAGGTAGGCCCGGGCCGCGGCCTGGGCGGGCGGCAGATCGCGCGCCAGCGCGCGCGCCTGCTCGGCGTAGAGCTGCTTGCGCGCCTGGAACAGCTCGCCGTAGAGGGCCGGCACCGACTGGATCCGGCCGACCATGCGCGGGTTGAAGCCGAGCGCCAGGTTCTGCGCGGCGAGGTCCGAGGCGAGCCAGAGGGCGCCGAGCAGGGAGAGGGTCACCCCGATCACCAGGGCCAGGGCGATCTGCAGCTCGAACCGCGAGACGCGGAGCCAGAGGGGCCGGCTCCGCCTCATCGGCCCCTCGCGTCGGCGGCGGTGAACGGGGCCGAGCGGTAGAGCCGGAACTCCTCCCCCTCGTGCGGCTCGCGCAGGAGCATGCTCGCCATGGCCGCGAGCACGCTGCGCGACCCACCTCCGGGCCGGCTCGAGGAGGTGGGGTTGGCGATGAACTCGCGGGTGCGCTCCAGGTCCTCGCGGGAGACCGGGTTCAGGTCGAGCCGAACCTCCAGCACCAGCGGTCCCGCGGGCAGCTGCCCGGCCGGCCCCAGGTCGAGGTCCCGCTGCGTGGCGAGGAAGGTGCGCAGCGCGGCGAAGTCGGGCAGGACCGCTCGCCGGCCGCGCGGGGTCTTGGCGTCCCGCACCGTCACCGCCCAGGTCTCCTCCCAGACGTCGTAGAGGATCTCGAGGGTGCGCGCTCCCGCCGCGGCCGGGGGGCCGCCGCGGGCCGGAACGACCGAGGCGACCAGGGCCACCACGTTGGTGAGGCCGTTGCCGAGCTGCTTCTCCATCTCGGCGGGGAAGGCGCCGGGGAGGTCGAAGGTGGCCACCAGGCGGCCCGCCCGCTCCGCCACCGTGGCCCGGAGCGGCTCGGCGGCGCCGGAGGCCCCCGGCCCGAGGGCGAGGGCCAGGGCCAGGGCGGTACGCCAGCGGGGGGCGGGCGGGCGGTTCGCGCTCACAGGAAGAAGTCGAGCAGGGCGCCGGCGGAGAGATTGACGAACCCGACCGGCGTGTCGAGCCGCAGGGCGACCTCGCCCGAGACCGGCCAGGAGGAGGCGCGCGTCCTCCCCGCCCCGGGCCCGGCGGTGGTGTAGACGCCGCGCAGGCCGAGGGCGAGGTAACCGCGCCGCAGGAAGCCCCCCCGCGACCAGAGCGGCAGGCCGTACTCGAGGCCCGCCATGGCCACGGCGGAGTCGTAGCGCGAGTCGGTGGAGAAGTTCAGCTCCATGCCCCGCCAGAGCGCGGGGCCGATCGAGAAGTAGGAGAAGTCCGCGGCGTAGAAGCGATCGAAGAAGGGCGCGTCGCCCTGCACCGCTCCCGCCGCCGCCTGGAGGCGCAGGCGCTTCTTGAAGATGGCGAAGGCCGACTCGAGCTGGACCAGGTAGCGGCTGTAGTCGTAGTCGCCCCCGAGGAACCGCGAGGCGAAGGTGATCTGGGCGGTGGCGCGCACGCCCGCCCGCGGGAAGAAGAAGTCGTCGCGCGTGTCGATCTCGTAGGTGCCGGTGAGCGCGGTGAGCAGGCTCTCGCCGGGGAGGACGAACGGGGCCGGGCCCAGGTCGGTTCCGGTGCCGGGCACCCGTTCGGCGGAGATGGCCTCCAGGCGGATCGAGCCGGTGAGCCGCTCGAAGGGGCCGGGCCGGAACCCGAGCACGGCCTCGGCGCCCAGCCGCTCGAACCGGAGGCGGGGGGCGCCGCCCAGGTCGCCGGCGTAGGCGTCGCACTCCGGATCCGAGCAGGTCAGCTCCTCGCCGCGCAGGAAGAGGGCGGTGGCGCCCGCGACCAGCCGCTGGCGCTTGGCCGGCACGTCCGGCGCGAAGAACCCCGCCCGCACGCCGAAGAGGGACGGGTCCTGCGGCCGGTCGAGGCGCGAGCCCCCGTACACGAAGGCCCCCGAGAGCCCGAGCCCCCGGCCGAGGAAGTTCTGCTGGGCCAGCCCGAAGCCGCCGTAGAGCCCCTGCGGCGGCGTCCACCCCAGGACCAGGTCGGAGGCGAGCAGGGTGTTGCGCTCCGCCAGATCGAAGACGAGCACCACCCGCCCGCGCTCGCTCCCGCGCTCGACCCGGGTCGTCACGCCGGAGAACCAGCCGAGCTGGAGGAGCCGCAGCCGGGAGAGCAGCACCCGCTCGTCGTCGAGGACCTCGCCGGCCGACACCAGGAGCCGCCGTCGCACCTCCTCCTCCCGTGTCTTCACCAGACCCACCACGTCCACGCGCTCGATCACGTAGCGGCGCGGAGCCTCCCGGGGGGTGGGCTCGTCCTCGGCGGCGGCGGGGGGCGTCCAGGGCGCGGCGAGGAGGAGCGCCAGGACGGCTTTCCAGGGCGAGGGCATCGCGGGCCGATTCTACGCGGAGACGCGCCGGCGGCGGCCGTATTCAGGGGCCGGGCGGCGGGCGGCCGCGACGCCGGCCCTCAGCGTCCCAGCTCGCGGCGGTAGGCGACGTAGCCCTCGAGCGTGGCCGCGTCGAGCGGGTCCGCCGCGAGGGCCGCTTCGTAGGCCGCCACGGCGGCCTCGCCGTTGCCGAGCTTGCGGGCCACCTGGGCCCGGGCGAGCTGGCGCTGGGCCTCGGCGGCTCGGTCCGGGTGCGCCTTCAGGAGCTCGCGGCGGCGCGCCTCGACGAGCGGAGCCGGCAGGCCGGCGGCCAGGCAGCGCTGGACGCCGCGCCAGTTTCCCCGCTCGCCGTCGTGGCGGAGGCGCTCGGCCGGGGAGCCCAGGGCCTGGGCGGCGGCGTCCAGTCTCGCGAGGAGCCGGGTGGCCCGGGCAGGGTGGTCGGGGGCGTCCGGCCGAGCCGCCAGCCCTTCCAGCTCGGCCCGGAGCGACTTCGCGGCCCGGCGGATCTCCGAGAACTCCGCGTCGGGGGGGACGCCCAGGAAGGCGTAGTGGAGGCCTCCCGCCCGCGCCTCCACCTCGCGCAGGCGCTCCTCCCCGCCGGCGCTGGGCGGCGGAGTGGCCCGCTGGGGGCCGCCGCGGGCGTCGAGCACCGCGGCGACGGCGGCGCGCGCCTCCGGGGCGAGATCCAGGAACTGGACGGCGAACCCGGGTTTCATGCGCCAGGCCGAGGCCTCGGCCGGCGAGACGTGGCGCACCACCTCGGCCGGGAGCAGCACCGGCGCGCTCAGGACGGGGTGGAAGAGGGAGAGCTCCAGGCGGGAGAGCAGCGGGGGCAGGTCCGCCTCGGCTCGCAGGAAGGCGCCGGCCCGCGTCAGCTCGGCGAGCTGCAGCTGCCGCGGGGCGCCGGCGCCGATCCGCACCTCGACGACGGGGCGGGCCGCCTCGGAGGGGGCCGGCGCGGCGATCGGCGGCGCGGGGGCATCCGGCTGGGCCGGGACGATGGCCGGGCCGGCGCTCCGGCCGCGGCGCGCGCGCTCGAGCGCGGGCCCGAGCGCGTCGGCGAAGCCGGTCATGTCCTGGAAGCGATCCTTGGGGTCCTTCTCGAGGGCCTTGAGGACCGCCCACTCGAGGCGTGGGTCGATGCCGGGCGCCACCTCGGCGAGCGGGGGCGGCCTCTGCTGCAGGTGGGCGAGCAGGAGCTGCGGGACGGTCCGCGCCACGAAGGGCAGGCGGCCGGTGAGGAGCTCGTAGGCGATGACGCCGAGGGCGTACACGTCGGTGCGGGCGTCGACCGGCCCCACGTCGCACTGCTCCGGAGCCATGTACTCGGGCGTGCCCACCACCAGCCCGGCCGCGGTCCGGCGCGAGCCGCCCGCCGCGTCGCGGAGCTTGGCGATGCCGAAGTCGAGGAGCTTCACGAAGTCGCGGTTGCCCCGGCGGACGACCAGGAAGACGTTGTCGGGCTTGAGATCGCGGTGCACCACGCCGTGCTCGTGCGCGCACTGCAGCGCGTCGCAGAGCTGGAGCAGGATCTCCAGGGCGGCCGCCGGATCGAGCCTGCCCTGGGCGATCCGGGCGGTGAGCGGCTCGCCCTCCAGGTACTCCATCACGAAGTAGTAGCGGCCGGGCGGGACGACGTTGAGGTCGTAGATCGCGACGATGTTCTCGTGGCCGATCAGGTTCGCGGCGCGCGCCTCGTCGTAGAAGCGGCGGACCACCTCCCGGTCCGCCGACATGGCGTCGTGCAGGAACTTGATGGCGACGCGGCTCCCGATGGCGGGGTGCTCGCCCAGGTAGACCGTGCCCATGCCCCCGCGCCCGAGCATGCGCACGATCCGGAAGCTGCCCACCGTCGCGCCGACGAGCGGGTCCCTGGTCGAGGCCTCCTCCGCGCCGGGCGGCGCGCCGAACGCGAGCGTGCTCGGCTCCGTGCGGGCGAGGCAGGCGGCGTCGGACGGATGGTCCCCCCCGCACCGCGGACAGCGCGCGTTCACGTCCAGGTCGATGATGGATCCAGGCCGCTGCACGATTCCCCCGACTTCCCGGCGGATCGTACCAGAGTCGACAACGAGGCCCTGCCCCGCGCAGGGGGGACACCCGAGCACGGGGCGAGGCGGAAGTCCCGGAAAGCCCCGCGATAACCCTTGACGCAGGACGGAGAACGCCGAAGCTAGGCGGCGCACACTATGGCCGATCTCAAGAAAATGACCCTGGGGGAGCTGCGCGCGCTCGCCGAAGAGGTGCTCGGCGCGGCGCAGGCGCGGTCGAAGACCAAGCAGGAGCTCGTCGCCGCGCTCGAGCGGGCGCAGGGCGCGAAGGGCGCCGGCAAGCGGGCCGGGAAGGAGGCCGCCAAGGCCGCCGGGAAGGGCGCCGGAAAGGCCGCCGGGAGAGCCGGGAAGGCCGCCGCCGGCGCCGCGCCCCGGCGGCCGGCCGCGAAGGCCGGGTCGAGGCGGGAGGGGCCTGCGGCCTCGAAGCCGCAGCCCCCGGCCGCCGCGACCCCGGACCCGGAGGGCTTCTTCGTCGCCCGCGTGCGCGGCGAGGAGGCGGTGCGCGAGGCCCCGCACGCCATGGCCGAGGGCTCGCCCGGGGGCGAAGCCTCCATGCGCGCGCTGGCCGAGTCGGAGCCGGGCCCGGTGGGCCCGTTCGACGAGGGGCTGGGCGACCTTCCCTGGGGGTACGGCGAGGACGCCCTGGTGGCGCTGGCCCGCGACCCGCGCACCGCCTTCCTGTACTGGGAGCACACCGCGGCCACGCGCGACGCGGCCCTGGAGGGCCTCGACGGCCCGAAGGCCCAGCTGTGGATCTTCGCGCGCGCCGGCGAGGGCTGGGAGCGCGTCCGGACCGTCGACTTCGCGCTCGAGTCCCGCGGCTTCTACCTGCACGACCTGGAGCCGGGGCGCGCCTACCGCGCCGAGATCCACCTGGTGGACCGGTCCGGGCGCGAGAGGGCGCTGGGCCCGGGGTCCAACGTGGTGCAGCTGCCGCCGGCGGGCGCCTCGGCGTCGGTGGACGACCGGTTCGTCCGGATCCCCTGGGAGGCGCCGCTCGGGCCGGCGCTCGGCCCGGGCCGCCCGGGCGGCCCGTTCCCCGAGGAGACCCGCCAGCGTCTGGCCCGGCTCTCCGACTGGTCGCGCTTCCGGGCGCACGTGGGCAGTGCCGGCGGGCGGGGCGAGCAGCCCTCCTCGCCCTCGTCGCCCTTCGGGCCCCCCGGCGAGCCGGAGCGGTAGGTGCCCGCCGACGTCCTCGGCTACGTCTGCCTCCACCTGCACGCGCACCTGCCGTTCGTCCGCCACCCGGAGTTCGAGGACTTCCTGGAGGAGGACTGGCTCTACGAGGCCGTCACCGAGACCTACCTCCCGCTGCTCCGGGTCTTCGACCGCCTCGCCGACGAGGGCGTCCCCTACCGCATCTCGGTCACCCTGAGCCCCCCGCTCGTGGCCATGCTGCGGGACGAGCTGCTCGTCTCGCGCTATGCGCGCCGGCTCGACAAGCTGTGCGAGCTGGCCGGCAAGGAGGTCCACCGCACCCGGCACGAGCCGGCCTTCCACGGCACCGCGCTCCACCTCCGGGACGAGTTCCTCGAGCTGCGGCACCTGTTCCACGACCGGTATCGCCGCGACCTGGTGGCGGCGTTCCGCCGGCTGGAGGAGGCGGGCCGGCTCGAGATCGTCACCAGCGCGGCCACCCACGCCTTCCTGCCGCTCTACCAGCAGTTCCCCGAGGCGGTGCGCGCCCAGGTCGCGGTCGCCGTCACGCACCACCGGCGCCACTTCGGGCGCGAGCCGGTGGGCATCTGGCTTCCCGAGTGCGGGTTCCACCCGGGCCTGGAGGAGCTCCTGGCCGGGCAGAACCTGCGCTACTTCTTCCTGGACACCCACGGCATCACCGACGCCACCCCGCGCCCGCGCCACGGGGTCTACGCGCCGATCTACACGCCCGCCGGTCCGGCCGCCTTCGGGCGCGACCCGGAATCGTCGATGCAGGTGTGGAGCGCCGAGTCGGGCTACCCGGGCGATCCGGAGTACCGCGACTTCTACCGCGACATCGGCTGGGACCTCGACCTCGAGTACCTGCGCCCCTACGTCCAGCCCACCGGGCAGCGGAAGAACGTCGGCATCAAGTACCACCGGATCACCGGCCGGACCCCGCGCAAGGAGCCGTATCACCCCGGGCGCGCGCGAGAGCGGGCGGCCGCCCACGCCGGCAACTTCCTGTTCAACCGGGAGCGGCAGATCGAGCACCTGGCCTCCCGGATGGGCGCGGTGCGCCCCATCGTGGCGGCCCCGTACGACGCGGAGCTGTACGGACACTGGTGGTACGAGGGGCCGCTCTTCCTCGACCACCTGATCCGCAGGGTCGCCCACGATCAGGGCGCCTTCCGGCTGGCCACGGCCGGCGACTACCTCCGCGAGAACCCGGAGCAGCAGCTCGCCACGCCGCCCCTCTCCTCCTGGGGGGCGGGCGGTTACGCCGGCATCTGGCTCGACGGGTCGAACGACTGGATCTACCGCCACCTCCACCAGGCCACCGGACGCATGATCGCGCTGGCGCGGGACCACGCCGCGCCGTCGCCGCTGGAGCGGCGCGCCCTGGACCAGGCCGCCCGCGAGCTGCTCCTGGCGCAGTCCTCCGACTGGGCCTTCATCATGAAGACCGGCACGATGGTGGACTACGCCATCCGGCGGACCAAGGAGCACCTGCTCCGCTTCGGCCGCCTCCACGACCAGGTGCGGTCGAGGGCGATCGACCCGGGCTGGCTCGGCCACGTCGAGGCGAGGGACAACGTCTTCCCGGAGATCGACTACCGGGTCTTCGCGCCGAGGTGAGGGCGGCGAGGGCTGCCGGCCGGAAGCCCTGCCGCCGCGGGATTGGGCCCCCCTCCCCGCGCGTTCTCGCGTTGACGCGCCCAGCCTACCCGACTAGCCTGCGCCATCGCTTTTCCCCGTCGATCCAGACAGATGCGAGACCAGAAGCCGCCCATGCCCGAGGACCTGGGAACGACCGAGCGAGAGATCGTCGCGCAGCGGATGCGGAAGGCCGAGGCGCTTCGTGCCCTTGGCGTGAACCCCTACGGGAACGGCCACGCCCCCCGGCACCTGGCCCGCGACGTCCTGGCTCGCTACGGCGACGCCCCCCTGGAGGAGATCCAGAAGGACCCCGGCAGCTGGTCCGTGGCCGGGCGCGTGCTGGCCAACCGCGCCTTCGGGAAGGCCGCCTTCCTCCGGGTCCGCGACGGGTCCGGCGAGCTCCAGGTCTGGGTGAAGAAGGACAAGGTCGGCGAGCGGGCCTTCGAGATCTACAAGCTGCTGGACGTGGGCGACGTGGTGGCGGCGGAGGGCCCGGCCACGCGCACCAAGACCGGCGAGCTCACCGTCGAGGCGAACGGCTTCACCATCCTCACGAAGTCGCTCCGCCCGCTGCCGGAGAAGTGGCACGGCCTGGCCGACGTCGAGCAGCGCTACCGCCAGCGCTACCTGGACCTGGTGGTCACCCCCGGGGTCCGCGAGACGTTCGTGAAGCGGAACCGGATCGTGAACGGGATCCGCCGGTTCCTGGACTCCCGCGGCTTCCTCGAGGTGGAGACGCCGGTCCTCCACAAGCCGGAGGAGGCGGGCGGGGCGGCCGCCCGTCCCTTCGCGACCCACCACAACGCGCTCGACATGCCGCTCAAGCTGCGGATCGCCACCGAGCTGCACCTGAAGCGCCTGGTGGTGGGGGGATTCGACCGCGTCTACGAGATCGGGCGGATCTTCCGGAACGAGGGGATCGACCGGCGCCACAACCCCGAGTTCACGATGATCGAGTTCTACCAGGCCTACGCCACCCACGAAGATCTCATGAGGCTCACCGAGCAGCTCTTCCACGAGCTGGCGGTGCAGGTGGCCGGATCCCCGGTCGTGGCCTTCCAGGGGCAGCCCATCGATTTCACGCCGCCGTACGCGCGGATCTCCATGGTGGCGGAGGGGGCGCGGGCGCTCGGGCTCGATCCCGAGGACGCGCTGGCCGGCAAGGGGCTCGCCGAGGCGCTGGCCCGGGCGGCCGCCCGCGAGAACGAGTCCGAGGACGCCTGGAAGCTCGAGCAGGCCGCGAAGCGATCCCCGGGAGAGGCGGTGGCGCTCGCCTTCGAGGTCTTCGGCGAACCGAGGCTGCCGAAGGACCGGCCCGCCTTCGTGGTGGACTGGCCCCACGAGACGAGCCCGCTCTCCCGGCGGCGCGACGCCGACCCGCGGCTGGTCGACCGCTTCGAGCTGTTCGTGGCCGGGATGGAGGTGGCGAACGCCTTCTCGGAGCTGAACGACCCGCTCGACCAGCGCTCCCGCTTCGAGGCGCAGGTCCGCGCCCGGGCGGCCGGCGACGAGGAGGCCATGCCGTACGACGAGGACTTCGTCCGCGCCCTCGAGCACGGCATGCCGCCCACCGCGGGCGAGGGCATCGGGATCGACCGGGTGGCGATGATCCTCAGCGACTCGCCCTCGATCCGCGACGTGATCCTCTTCCCCCTGCTGAAGACCCGCGGCTAGCCTTGGGCCGATCCGACCGCGACCTCGCACGCGAGCCCGACCGTGGCCATCCCGTCGGCCGCGGGAGCGGCGTTCCGCGGGAGGGGAGGGGCGAGGGAGCGGGCCACCCGGTGCCCCCGGTCTTCGCCCCCCGCTCCTTCGCCGTCGCCGCCGTGGGGGTCTTCGGCGCGCCGCTCGCCTTCGCCCTGGGCCAGAAGCTGCTCTCGGGCCGGCTCGGGCTGCCCGGGCCCCTCGCCACGGGCCTCGCCGCGCTGGCCGCGACGCTCGCCGGCGCGGCACTGGGGGCGCTGGCGGGGTCGATCTCCCGCCGCCTCGCGTTCTACGAGATCGCCGCCGCGGCGCTGCTCTGGACCGTGGCGACCCCCGGGGCGCTGCGCCTGCTGCCCCTGCTCCGGGGAGGACCGCTCGATCTCTCCGGCCTCGAGGCCCAGGGGACGCTGGTCGCGGCCCTGACGCTGGTGGGCGTGGGGCAGCTCGCCGCGGCCGCGGCCTTCGCCGGGTCCACCCTCGCCCACATCTTCCTCGGGACGGGGCGGCTCGACCCCTCGCTCTCCTACGAGCTGTTCGTGGCCCGCAGCCACCTGCGCCTCTCGCCGCGCACGCTGGCCGCGCTCTTCGGGATGGTGGTCACCGGCGTGCTCCCCGGCCTGCTCCTCTTCCTGGGCTGGTCGCTCTGGCGCGACGCCGCCGAACGGCGGGCCGAGCGGCGCGGCGAGCTCTCCCAGCGGGCCCGGATGCCCGCCACCCTGCTCATGACCCTCATCTCCATCGGGGGCGTCGCCATCGGCGTGTGGGCGCTCACGGTGGTGCTGTCGGTGATGAGCGGCTTCGAGGCCGATCTCAAGAAGAAGATCCTGGGCCACACCGCCCACGGCATGGTGCTCTCCTACGGGGCGGACGACTTCACCGACTGGCGATCGGTCCGCGGGCGGGTGCTGGCGGTCCGCGGCGTCTCCGGGGCCACCCCGTTCCTCTACAACGAGGTGATGCTCTCGGCGGGCGACGCCCTCACCGGCGCCGTCCTGAAGGGGATCGACCCCGAGACCATCGGCACCGTGACCGAGCTGCCGGAGAGCGTGGAGGAGGGAAAGCTCGCCTGGCTGGGCGACCCGGACGCCATCCCCCCGCCCGGCGCGCGCGGCCAGGCCGCCCCGCCGGGCCGGGCGCTGCCCGGGATCGTGATCGGCCGCGAGCTCTCCCGCGCGCTCCGGGTCGGGGTGGGCGACGAGGTGAACGTGGTCTCGCCCTTCGGGGACCTCGGGCCGGCCGGTCCCCAGCCCAAGAGCCGGCCGTTCCGGGTGGCGGCGGTCTTCTACAGCGGCATGTACGAGTACGACTCCAAGTTCGCCTACGTGGACCTGGCCGCCGGGCAGAGGTTCTTCGGGACGGGGGAGTCGGTGACGGGCCTCGAGGTCCGGCTCTCGGACTCCGACGCCTCCCGGGTGGTCATGTCCCGCGTCCTGTTCGAGCTGGGCGGCTTCCCCTACCGGACCAAGGACTGGAGCGAGCTCAACCGGAGCCTCTTCTCCGCCCTGCAGATGGAGAAGGTGGTGATGGCGGTCATCCTGGGCTTCATCGTGCTGGTGGCGAGCTTCATCATCGTGGCCACCCTCATCATGCTGGTGCTCGAGAAGCGCCGGGAGATCGCGGTGCTGAAGTCGATGGGCGCGGGGGTGCCGAGCGTGATGAAGATCTTCGTGGCCGAGGGCGTCGTGATCGGGGCGATCGGGACGGCCTTCGGCCTCCTGCTCGGCTTCGGGTCGTGCCTGCTCATCGACCGGGTCGGCATCCCGCTCGACCCGGAGGTCTACTACATCGCGAACCTGCCCGTGCTCGTCGACCCCTCCCAGTTCGCGCTGGTGGCGCTCGCCGCGCTGGCCATCAGCTACCTGGCGACCATCTACCCGGCCACCAAGGCGGCCCGCCTCCGCCCGGTGGACGGCCTGAGGAGCGAGTGACCGTGGGCCATCCGCTCGTGAGCGTGGAGGGGCTCGCCAAGGCCTACCTCCTGGGCGACAAGCACCTGGAGGTGCTGCACGGGCTGGATCTCCGGATCGAGGCCGGGGAGCTGGTGGCCCTCACCGGGCCGTCGGGCGCGGGCAAGAGCACCTTCCTGCACGTGGTCGGGACGCTCGACGTCCCCACCCGCGGCCGCGTCCTGCTGGACGGCGAGGACGTCTTCGCGCTGGGCGAGGAGGAACTGGCGCGGTTCCGCAACGAGACGGTCGGCTTCGTCTTCCAGAGCCACCACCTGCTCCCGGAGTTCACCGCCCTCGAGAACGTGATGATGCCCGCCCTGATCCGGCGCGTGCCCAGGGGAGAGGCGCGCCGGCGCGCGGCGGAGATCCTGGACCTGGTCGGGCTCTCGGAGCGGATGGACCACCATCCCGGGGAGCTGTCGGGCGGGGAGCAGCAGCGGGTGGCGCTGGCCCGGGCGCTCTGCCTGCGGCCGCGGCTCCTCCTGGCCGACGAGCCGACCGGCAACCTCGACCCGCAGACGGCGGAGGGGATCCACGGGCTCCTGGTCGACCTGAACGCGACGATGGGGATCACCGCGGTGGTGGTGACGCACAACGAGCGGCTGGCGGCGGCGCTGCCCCGCCGGCTCCGGCTGGTCGCCGGAAGGCTCTCGTAGCCGCGGGTCCAGGGGAGATTAGGCTTTGAGCTTCGACCGGCCATTCGCTAGATTCCGCGGTTCCGTGCGCCACTCGACCGCCCGCCTCGCCCTCCTGCTCGCCGTGGCCGCTCCCGGCCCGGCGCCCGCGGCCGCCGCGTCGGGCGTACCTGTCGTGAAGGACGTCCGCGTGGAGGGGAACCGCCGCGTGGAGGTGGACGCCATCCGGGCGGCCATCTCGCAGAAGAAGGGCCAGCCCCTGGACCCCCGGGCGGTGGACCGGGACATCCGGGCCATCATGAAGCTCGGGTTCTTCGACGACGTGGTGGTGGAGGAGGAGGGCCCCCCCTCCGCGCCGGTCCTGGTCTACCGGGTGGTGGAGCGGCCCACCGTTCGCGAGGCCCGCATCGCCGGCAACGACGAGCTGTCGAAGGACGATCTCAAGGACGCCGTCCAGGTCAAGCCGTTCAGCGTGCTCGACCCGAGCGCGGTCCGCCAGGACGTCGAGCGGCTCCAGCAGAAGTACGTGGAGAAGGGGTTCTACCTGGCGGAGGTGACCTACGAGTTCGAGCCGCAGCCGGACAACCAGGTGGACGTGGTCTACCAGGTGGTGGAGAAGGCCAAGGTCGAGGTGAAGGAGATCCGCTTCCTGGGCAACGAGCACGTGCCCGCCCACGAGCTCGAGGCGGCCATGGTCACCAGGAAGGGCGGGTACCTCTCCGGCCTGCGCGGGGGAGGGACCTTCCGGGAGGACGCCTTCCAGCACGACCTGCAGGCGCTCCAGGTGGCCTACCTCGACCGCGGCTACCTGACCGTCCGCATGGGGACGCCCACCGTGGCGCTCTCGCCGGACCGGCGCTTCCTCTTCCTCACCATCCCCATCACCGAGGGCGACCGGTACCGGATCGGCAAGGTGTCCTTCTCCGGCCAGCTGCTCGACCGCGAGGCGCAGCTCCGGCTGGTGGCCCAGACCCGGCCGCGCGACATGTTCTCCCGCGCCAAGCTGGCGCAGGATCTCTTCGCCCTCGCCGACGTCTACAAGGACCTCGGTCACGCCTACGCGAACGTGAACCCGATCACCGACGTGCACGCGGAGGAGAAGACCGTCGACATCACCTTCGAGGTGCAGCCGGGGACGAAGGTCCGCTTCGAGCGCATCGAGATCGTCGGGAACGACCGCACCCGGGACAAGGTCATCCGCCGGGAGCTGCGCATCCACGAGGGGGAGCTGTTCAGCGGCACCGGGCTGCGCGTGTCGAAGCAGCGCGTCACCGCGCTCGGCTTCTTCGAGACGGTGGAGATCACCACCGCCAAGGGGAGCGCCGACGACCTGATGGTCGCCACGGTCGAGGTGAAGGAGCGCGCCACCGGCACGTTCCAGATCGGCGCCGGCTTCTCCTCGTACGAGAACTTCATCCTGACCGGGCAGATCTCCCAGAACAACTTCTTCGGCTGGGGGCAGACGCTCTCCCTCCAGGTGCAGTGGTCCTCGATCCGCCAGCTCGGCCAGATCCAGTTCGTCGAGCCCTACTTCCTCGACACCCGGTGGACCTTCGCGTTCGACGTGTACGCCACCGAGGGGTTCTACTCGAGCTTCACCCGGCGGGCGGTGGGCGGCAACATGACCTGGGGGTACGAGCTGTCCGGGCTCGCCGACCTCTTCCCGTTCGCGCGCCGGCTCGAGGACATGCGCCTCTTCGCCACCTACACGAACGAGTACGTGACCTCCTCGCCCAGCGGGGCGAGCTACCCCCTGGCCGGGCGGTACGAGTCGGGCACCACCAGCTCGCTGCGCCTGGCGCTCAACTGGGACAAGCGCGACAACCGCCTCTTCCCCTCCCGTGGCTTCTACGTCTCGACCAGCGCGGAGGTCGCCGCGCCCTTCCTCGCCCCCGAGTGGCTCTTCGGCGAGGGGGTGAACCTCTTCACCCGGTACGTGGTGGACGGCCGCATCTACCGCCCCCTCTGGTTCGGGCTGGTGGGGCGGGCGCGCCTCTCGCTGGGCTGGATCCAGAGCTGGCGGGGGGATCGCCTGCCCATCTCGGAGATGTACTTCGCGGGCGGGATCAACAGCATCCGCGGGTACCGGATCCTCTCCATCGCCCCGCAGGAGCGGGTCTCGAGCTGCACGGGGCCGGACTGCCGGACCATCCTGGTCGCGGTCGGCGGCAACAAGCAGGCCATCTTCAACGCCGAGATCGAGTTCCCGCTGGTGGGGGCGGCGGGGATCAAGGGCGTCGTCTTCTACGACGCCGGAAACGTGTTCGGGCCGGGCGAGTGGAAGAACGAGACGGGCCCGGCCTTCTACCAGTCGGTCGGCTTCGGTTTCCGCTGGTTCAGCCCGGTCGGCCCCCTCCGGTTCGAGTGGGGCATCCCCCTCAACCGGCGCGAGGGCATCGACCAGGCCGTCGACTTCCAGTTCACGATCGGCAGCTTCTTCTGATTTCTGCTAGACCAAGGACACCCCATGCGCACGCCCATCCTCGCCGCCCTCCTCGCCGCCCTCGCCCTCGCCCCCGCCGCAGCCCGCGGGCAGGTCAAGCTGGGGTTCGTCGACCTGCCCCGCGCCCTCAACGAGGTGGAGGAGGGGAAGGCCGCCAAGGCCCAGCTCGAGAAGGAGTTCAAGGAGAAGCAGAAGCAGCTCGACGCAAAGCAGGACGAGCTCCGCAAGCTCAAGGCCGAGTACGACAAGCAGGCGGTGGTCATGTCCGACCAGGCGAAGCGGGACAAGCAGGCCGAGCTGGAGCGCAAGGCGGGGGAGACGCAGCAGCTCTTCGTCCAGCTCCAGTCCGAGCTCTCGCGCCGCGAGCAGGAGCTGACCGGCCCCATCCTGGAGAAGCTCGGCAACGCCGTGCGGGAGATCGCCGAGGCGGAGGGGTTCACCGCCATCTTCGAGCGCAACCGCTCCGGGGTGGTGTACATGACCGCCGCGCTCGACGTGACGAACGAGGTGATCCGCAAGTACAACACGCGGCCACCGGCCAAGAAGGCCGAGCCGGCCAAGCCGGCGGCGCCCGCCGCCGCTCCCGCCAAGAAGTAGGGGTCCGTGGGCGTCCCGCTCTCCGATCTGGCGGCGCGCGTCGGCGGCGAGGTCCACGGCGACGGCCAGGTCGCCATCGAGGGGGTCGCCCCGCTGGAGGAGGCCGGGCCGTCGCACCTCTCCTTCTTCGCCAACCGGAAGTACCGGGCCGCCTTCGAGGCGACGCGGGCCGCCGCGGTGATCGTCGAGCCGGACGAGGAGGTCCCGCCCGGCCGGACCGTCCTGCGGGTCCGGAACGCCTACCTCGCCTTCGCCCGGATCTCGACCTTCTTCCACCCGCCGGCCGTGGCGCGGCCCGAGGTGGCGCCGGAGGCGGTGATCCATCCCGGCGCCCGCGTCCACCCCTCGGCGCAGGTGATGCCGCTCGCCAGCGTGGCGGCCGGCGCCGAGGTGGGGGCGCGGACGATCCTCCACCCGGGCGTGCACGTCGGGGAGGGGGCGCGCATCGGGGAGGACTGCCTCGTCTACCCGAACGTGGTCGTCCGCGAGCGGTGCGTGGTGGGGAACCGGGTCATCCTCCAGCCCGGGTGCGTGATCGGCTCGGACGGCTTCGGCTTCGCCTTCGACCCGGAGGGCGAGGGCCGGGGGCCCCGCCACTTCAAGGTGCCGCAGTCCGGCATCGTGGTGGTCGAGGACGACGTCGAGCTGGGCGCCAACACCTGCGTGGACCGGGCCACCCTGGGCATCACCCGCATCGGCCGGGGCGTCAAGATCGACAACCTGGTCCAGATCGCCCACAACGTGCAGGTGGGGCCGCTCTCGATCATCGTGGCGCAGGTGGGCGTGGCGGGGTCCACCCGGCTCGGCGCCGGCGTCGTGATCGGTGGACAGGTAGGGGTCATCGGACACCTCGACATCGGCGCCGGCGTGAAGCTCGCCGCCCAGTCGGGCGTGCTGGGCGACATCCCCGCCGGCGAGACCTGGGCGGGCTACCCGGCCCGGCCGCACCGGGACTGGGCGAAGACGGTGGCGGTCCTCGGCCGCCTGGTCGAGATGCGCAAGGAGCTCATCTCGCTGCGCCGCGAGGTGGACGCGATCCGGGCCGAGAGGGAGAAGGAGGAGAAGCCGTGAGCGATCCCACCCCGGGTGTGACCATCCTCGACGTCGAGGCGATCCAGAGGCTCATCCCGCACCGCCCGCCCTTCCTGCTGGTCGACCGGGTGATCGCGCTCGAGCCCGGCAAGCGGATCGTGGCGCTCAAGTCGGTGACGATGAACGAGCCCTTCTTCCAGGGCCACTTCCCGGGCGCGGCGGTGATGCCCGGCGTGCTCATCCTGGAGGCGCTCGCCCAGGCGGCGGCGGTGCTGGCGGTGAGGTCGATCTCGGAGGAGGAGGCCCGGAGCAAGCTCACCTACCTCCTGGGCATCGACGGCGCGCGGTTCCGCAAGCCGGTGGTGCCCGGCGACCGCCTCGAGCTCGCGGTGGAGATCGTGAAGCAGAAGGGGCCGGTCTGGAAGCAGCAGGGGGTCGCCTCGGTGGAAGGGCAGAGGGTGGCCGAGTGCGAGCTGATGGCGATGCTGGCCGACCGCGTGGTCTAGGGCAGGACCGGGAGGCGAACGATGGCCATCCATCCCACCGCCGCCGTCGAGAAGGGGGCGGAGATCGACCCGAGCTGCGAGATCGGCCCGTTCGCGGTGATCGGGCCCCACGTCCGGATGGGGCCGGGCAACGTGGTGGGGGCGCACGCGGTGGTGACCGGGCGCACCACCCTGGGCCGGGAGAACCGGATCTTCCCGCACGCGGTGATGGGCGAGATCCCGCAGGACCTCAAGTACCGGGGCGAGCCGACCGAGCTCGTCGTCGGGGACCGGAACGCCTTCCGGGAGTTCGTCACCGTGCACCTCGGCACCGCCGGCGGCGGCGGCGTGACGCGGATCGCGAGCGGCTGCCTCTTCATGGCGAACAGCCACGTCGCCCACGACTGCGCCGTCGGCGACGGGGCCATCGTGGCCAACTCGGTGGCGCTGGCCGGCCACGTGACGCTCGAGGACCACGTGCACTTCGGGGGGCTCTCCGCCGCGCACCAGTTCACCCGCATCGGACGGCTCGCCTTCGTCTCCGGCATGACCGGGGTCACCATGGACGTCCCCCCGTACTGCATGGCCTCGGGGAGCCGCGCCGAGCTGGCCGGCCTCAACACCGTGGGGATGCAGCGGGCCGGCTTCACCGAGGAGCAGATCACCCGGACCAAGCAGGCCTACAAGATCGTCTTCCGCTCGAACCTCCAGCTGGCGGAGGCGATCGCCCAGCTCGACGCCGAGCTGGGGACGCACCCCGAGATCGCCCACTTCGTGGCGTTCCTGCGGGGCTCGCAGCGCGGCCTCACGCGGTAGGTCCGGGCATGGCCACCATCGGCCTCATCGCGGGCGGCGGGCGGTTCCCCATCCTCCTGGCCGAGAGCGCCCGCCGGGCGGGCCACCGGGTGGTGGCGGTGGCGCACGTGAACCAGACCGATCCGGCGCTGGAGCGGGCGGTGGACGCCTGCACCTGGGTGAAGCTGGGACAGTTCGGGAAGCTGGCGGACGCCCTGCGCGCGGGCGGGGCGGAGGGCGTGGTCCTGCTCGGCGGCATCGCCAAGGCGCGCTTCTTCCGCGACGCCTTTCCGGACGCCCTGGGCGTGGCGCTCCTCGCGCGCGTGGCGGTCCGATCCGACGACAATCTCCTGCGCGCCATCGCCCGCGCCCTGGAGGAGCGCGGGCTGCCGGTGCTCGACCCGACGCCGTACCTGGCCGACCGGCTCGCCCCGGAGGGCGTGCTGGGCAGGCACCGGCCCACCGAGGAGGAGGCCGCCGACGCCCGCTACGGGCTCGAGCTGGCCCGGGCGATCGGCCGCCTCGACCTGGGGCAGACGGTGGTGGTGAAGGAGCGGGTGGCGCTGGCGGTGGAGGCCCTGGAAGGCACCGACGCCTGCATCCGGCGGGGCGGCGAGCTGTGCAAGGAGGGGGCGGTGGTGGTGAAGGCGGTGAAGCCGCAGCAGGACCGCCGCTTCGACCTGCCCGCGGTCGGCCCGGACACCGTGGCGGTGCTCGCCGAGGTGAAGGGGAGGGTGCTGGCGGTGGAGGCGGGGGCGACGCTGGTGATGGACCTCGACCGGATGATCGAGGCGGCCGATCGCGCCGGGGTGGCGCTGCTCGGGCTCCGGTGATGGCCTGGGCGCGGGACGAGGGAGGGGGCGTGGTGCTCGAGCTGCTGGTGGCGCCGCGCGCCTCGAGGACGCGCGTGGCCGGGGAGCAGGGGGATCGCCTCAAGGTGCAGCTCGCGGCTCCGCCGGTCGACGGCGAGGCGAACGCCACCCTGGTCGCCTTCCTGGCCGAGGCGCTGGGCGTACGCAGGGACGCGGTCGCGCTGGTCCGGGGCCCGCGCGGCCGCCGGAAGACGGTCCGGGTGGCCGGGGTGTCCGCGGCCCGGGCCGCGGCGGCGCTGCTCGGCTAGGGGTGCGGGGATGCTCGGGAGCGCGCTCCTCCTCCTGGCCGCGGCGCTCCTGGCCGTGCCGGGGGCGTTCGTCGGGGCGCGAGGGGTGTCGGGGCTCCGGCGGGGCTTCGTGATCGTGCGGGGCGCCGAGGTGCGGGGCGCGAAGGCGCGGGTGGTGGCCGTGGCGCTCGTCGGCTATGGCGCGGTCATGATCGCGCTCGCCCTGGCGGTGGCGGCGAGGGCGCTCCGGGGGATGGGGGCCTAGGCGGCGGCGCGCGATCCGGGATCACGGGAGCGCGGCATCCACCCACGGGCCCCGCGGGGGGAGGCGTTCCCCTCGGCGCTCCGCGCCTCGCAGGACAGGGCACGGTCGCCGCACCCGTCCGCTCCCGCCGGCATCGACGCCCTGCCAGCACGCTCCGATGCGGCTCGGATCGCAGCGGCTGGACCGGCGCCGCTGCCGGTCCGATCCCCGACCGGAGAAGCCCTCCCGCGCTCGAACGCTCCGCGCCTGCGGGCAACGCCCCCCGCGGGTCCCTGTCCGGCAGACGGCTGCGCTCCCCGGCGCGGCGAGGCCCGGGGCCGCGCCGCGCAGCGAGCCGTCGGCGAGGGCCTGCCGGT
>DATIUR010000077.1:0-7958 GCA_035466675.1 Anaeromyxobacteraceae bacterium
CCCCCGGACCCCTCCGCGACGGCGGGCGGGGGCTCGGGCGCCGCAGCGGCCGCCCCCGCCGCATCCCCGCCGGCTGCCTCGGTCGTCTCGCCCGCGCCGGCGGGAGCCTGTCCGGCGCCCTCCCGGCGTCCGCGCCCGCCGCGCCTCCGGCGGCGCCGGCGGCGCCGCCTTCCCTCGCCCCGCGGGCCCTCGGCCGTCCCGGCGGCGCCCTCCGCCGCCTCCTCGCCCTCGGGCTCGGCCTCGCCCTCCCCCTCGTCGGGGCCGGCCTCCTCCGCCCCCTCCTCCCCGGATTCGATCGCCCCCGTGGTCCGCTCTCCCCCGCCGGCTGCCTCCTCCTCCTCCTCCTCCGGAGCGCGCTCGGAGGGTGGCGGCCGCTCGCGCCCTTCGCGCCGCTCCCGCTCGTCGCGCCTCGCCCTGCGGGCCGCCTCGTCCTGGGCGGCCGCCTCCGCCGCCGCCCGGAAGAAGGCGTCGTCCACCTCCGGCACCGCCACGGTGACGGCGCCCACCCCGGCGTCGGCCAGCGCCTCGGCCAGGGCCTCCCCGCACCAGAGAAGGATGGGGAGCTGGCCGGGGGCGGCGGCCTCGCCGCGCGCCTCGCGTCCGGCCTCGCCCGGCGTGAGCACGATGCCGATCTGCGCGCCGTAGTGGCCGAGGTCCCGCCGCGTCTCGGTCACGTCGCGCCGGCCCGCGTCGGCCGCGCCCCGCAGGACGCGGACGCAGTGCCGCACGTCGCCGAGCCCCATCCGCCGCCGCGCCGTGTAGATGACCTGCTCGCGGCCGCGCTTGGCCACCTTGAGGTCGCGGAAGCCCGATCGCTCCAGCAGCCGGGCCGCGACGTGCTCGACCGTGCCCGGGTCGCACTCGCGCAGCCGCCGGCGAAGCGCGGCCAGCCCCGAGCGCCGGAGCTCCGCGGGCGTGGCCGGTCCCCGCGCCACCGGCACGGCGGGCCGCTCCCCGGGCTCGGGCTGCGCCGCCAGGGTCACGACGTCTCCGCCCAGCGCGAAGAGCGCCTGGCGGCCCGCCCCTTCCCGCCGCCGGTTGTCCTCGCGGAGGGCGGCGCCCAGCGATCCGGCGTCCCGCACGAAGGCGTCGGGCATGAGCAGCCGCTCGGCGCCCTGCGCGGCGATCTCGCTCAGCGCCAGGGGACGCCCGGCGCCGGCCAGGATCTCGTAGGCCACCTCGGCGGGAGGCGGGTAGCGCTTGCCCCGGCGCTCCTCCCCCTCGCGGCGGCGCCCGCGGCCCGCCTCGCCGCGCCCCGCCGCGCGCGCCAGATCGCGCGACGGGATGGGATGGCGCTCGCGGCCGCGGTAGGCAGGCTCCGACTCGGGCGGAGGCTCCACCATCCCCTCGAGACCGGCCGGGTCCTCGTCGAGGCCCCATTCCACGAGGGCGAAGGTGCCGATCTGGACCGCCATCATCTTCCGGTCCGGATGCGGCAGGCGGCAGTGGGCCGACAGCTGCCCGGCCATGGTCTCCTCCGGGATCTTCCCGACGTGGTCGAGCAGCTCCTCCCGGACGGCGATCTCGGCGATCTTCCTGAAGTGGAGAGGCTTCCCCTCGCGCCGCAACACCTCGACGGCGGCTTCGGTGAAGGTCATGAAGTTCCTTGGAAAAGGTCTGAAGGGCGACGGGGTCCGGGGCGGCCGCTCGCACGCGGTCGCCGGTGGTCCCGAGGCGCACATCTTGGTGCCCGCCCCACCCCGCTGTCAACGTTGAAACTGCCTGATTCCGCGGTGATGCTTCCATCGAGATGATGCAGATCCGGATCGGCTCGAGCTGGCGCCACGACCTGGCCACCCGCGACGCCCTCCGCCGCGCCGCCGGGCGCGCGGCCGAGCGGGCCGCCCTGTCGCTCGTGGACGCGGTCGCCTTCGAGGTGGACGGCGTGGACATCGGCGCCGGGCGGACGGAGGGCGCCCTGCTCCCGTCGCTGGAGTCGCTGCTCCGGGGGGTGGCCGCCCTCGTCGCCGGCGAACCGCAGGCCTCGGTCTCCTTCCGGGAGGGCGCCGTGGAGCTGGTCCTCCGGCGCCGGGGCTCGTCGGCCCTCCTCACCGTCGTCTCCCTGGAGCGCCCCGCCCGCCTCCTCGCCCGCGACGTCGAGGTCGAGCTCGACGCGCTCGCCGCCGCCGCGCTCCGGGCCGCCTCCGATCTGTTCCAGGAGCTCGCCCTGGCGCTCCCCTCCTCGGCGCGCTCCATCCCGGCACGGCGCCTGCGTCGCGCCGCGCTCCACCTCCGCGCCACGCCGCCCCGGGGCCCCCGGCGCCCCCGCCCCGCCCCGCCGCCCATCGCCTCCGGGCTCCCCGTCCCCGGCCGGATCGCCTGCGCCTTCGTGCTGGAGGACGAGGAGGACCTGCTCGGCGCGTACCGGGGCGGCGGACGGGCCGACCTCGCCTCCCTGCTGGCGCCCGGCCGGGTGGAGCTGGTCGCCGCCGGCGGCGAGACCATCGCCTCGATCGAGGGCACCCCCTTCCTGCTGCTCCGCGACCTCGTCGCCGACGCGGAGGACCTGGCCCGCGCCGCGCGCGGCGGGGAGGCCCGCTTCACCGCGGAGCTGGCCCCGCCCTCCCGCGTCCGGCTCGAGATCGACCTCCTCCGCGGCTCGATCGCGGTGGGGCGCGGTCCGCCCGTCCCCTGCCCTCCGCTCGAGCTCTCCCGCGCGCTGCTCGAGGCGGCGGCCACCTTCGCCCGGGAGGTGGTGGCCCGCAACCCGCGCCAGGCCGGCAATCCCTACCTGGCCGAGCTGGCCCGGACCGCCGCGGACCGCCTCGCCCACCAGGCCGAGCTGGAGGAGGACCTCCAGGGGCCGATCCTCCCGGCGCGCGCGCCCGCGCCGCGCGAGCCCTCGCGCCGGCCGCTCGGGCCCGGGAAGCTCCGCCGCATCTCCTTCCGGCGCACGGCGGAGGAGGACGTGGGCTTCCCCGCCGGCAGGGGGCTCTGGCGCGCCGGACGCCTCGTCCTGGTGACCGGGCGATCGGCCTGCGCCGCCCTCCACCCTCCCACGGGCGAGGTGCGCTGGCGATCGGGCGGCTGCGAAGCGGCCGCGCTCGCGCCCGAGGCCCTGCTCGTCCTGCGCGCCGGGGTGCTCGAGTGCGTCGCGCCCCGGACCGGACGCGTGCGCTGGTCGCGCCCGTCCCCGGTGGCGGCGCTGGCGGACGCCGTGGCGTTCGCCCGCGGTCCCCTGGTGGCGCTGGACGGCGGGGCCGCCGTGGCCCTCGACCAGGCCTCCGGCCGGACGCTCTGGCGCTTCGAGCCGCCCGCCGCCTCCCGGATCCACGCGGCGGCCTTCGGCGGCGTGCTGCTCGTGGGCGCCGACAACGGGATCCTCTACGGCCTCGACGTGGCCGGGGGCCTCGCCTTCCGCCTGCGCGCCCCGGGGCCCGCGCTCGCCGGGGCCCGCGGCGCCGGGCGCCACGCCCTCTTGCTCGCCGGCAGCGACACCGGGGCCTCCCTCCTCGCCGTCGACCCGGCCCGCGGCGCCCGCCTCTGGGAGGCGCCTCTCGACCTGGCTCCCTCCGGCACCTGGGCGGTCGCGCGCGGCCGCGCGGTGGTGCCCGGCACGCTGGGCGGCGATCCCATGGTCACGCTGGTCGACCCCGGCGGCCGCACCGCCTGGACGGTGGCGCCCCCGCTCTCGGGCCCGGTGGCGGTGGGGGCAGGCGGCGACCTCGTGCTCCTCCAGGACGGGGCGGGGGCCGTCCAGGCCGTCGGGCTCGACGGGTCCACCCGCTGGTCCTTCGCGCGGGAGCCCGGCCAGCCGCCGCCCGGACCGCTCGCCCCGTCCCTGGTTCGCGGCACCGTCCTCTCCGGCGCCGACGGCCTGGCCGCCCTCGACGCGGCCACCGGGGCCCCGCTCGGCCTCGCCCAGGGGGTCGCTCCCGTCCGGATGGAGGTGGACGCCGATCTCTCGGCCGTCCTCCTCGAGGCGGACGGGGCGGTGGTGGTCCTGCGGCTCGCCACGCACCTGAGCGTGCTCTGACCGGCGCGGGTTCCGGCCGCGCTACACGCCGAGGAAGAGGCGCTTGCCGAAGTTCAGGGCCAGGTCGGCGTCGAAGATCTTCTGGGCCGCCACCTCGATGTCGTAGGCGACCCGGTGGAACTCGACCACGCGCGAGTCGGTGTCGTAGACGACGAAGCCGGCCCGGTTGTCGCAGTCGCGCGGCTGTCCCACCGACCCCACCGACACCACGTACTTGTGCCCCCGCCTGAGCCCGAACTTCTGCGCCACCACCTCGTGCACGTCGCCCGCCGGGTGCAGGGCGAACGCCTTGCACAGGTGCGAGTGGCCGATGAAGTTCACGTCGGAGAGCGCCTCGAAGTGGGGGACGAGCTCGCGCGCCTGCTCCTGCGCGAAGACGTACTCGTAGGACGGCGGGTCGATCGGATTCCCGTGGGTGAAGCCCACGTGCTCGATCTTGAGCCCGTAGGGCAGGCCCCGCAGCCACTCGAGGTGGTCCGGATCGATGCGAGAGGCGGTCCAGTCGAGGGCGTGACGCGCCGCGTCGTAGTAGAAGCTGTAGTCCATCCGGCCGGCCACGGCGGCGTCGTGGTTGCCGAGCAGGGTCACCTCGGCCACCTTGCGCACGGCCGCGCAGCACTCGTTCACGCTCGCGCCGTAGCCGACCACGTCCCCGAGGCAGACGACCCGATCCGGCTTGAGCCGCTCCAGCGACTCCAGGACCGCGGTGAGCGCCTCGAGATTCGAGTGGATGTCGCTGATGATCCCGATGCGCATGCGACGCGGTCGCATCGTAGCACGGGGGCGGGCTCGATCAACTCCCGTCCCCGGAAAACAGGTCCACCTCGAGGTCGTCGAAGTGGGAGAGCTGCCGCGCCTCGGCGTAGCGCGCGCGGATCTCGCGCGGCTCCAGGGTGTGCAGCCGCTCCAGCCCGAATTGCTCCACGGCGAAGCTGGCGAGCACGGTCCCGAGCACGATGGCGCGGCGGAGCGCGGCCGGGTCCTCCCGCCGGATGCGGGCCAGGTACCCCATGAAGCCGCCCGCGAAGCTGTCCCCCGCGCCGGTCGGATCGAACACGGCCGGGAGCGGGTAGGCGGACGCGGCGAAGACCTCCTCCCCGGAGAAGAAGAGGGCGCCGTGCTCGCCCCGCTTCACCACCAGCGCCCGGGGCCCGAGCCCCAGGATGCGGCGCGCCGCCTTCACCACGTTGTGCTCGCCCGCCAGCTGCCGGGCCTCCGCGTCGTTCACGAAGAGGAGATCCACCCTCCGGAGGGTCTCGAGCAGGCTCTCCCGGCGCGACTCGATCCAGTAGTTCATCGTGTCGCAGGCCACCAGCCGCGGGGCGCGCACCTGCTCCAGCACCGCCCGCTGCAGGTCCGGGTCGATGTTGCCGAGAAAGACGTACTGGGAGTCAAGGAAGCTCTCCGGCAGCTCCGGCCGGAACTCGGCGAAGACGTTGAGCTGGGTCTCGAGCGTGTGAGCGGTGCTGAGGTCGAAGTCGTACCGGCCTCGCCACCGGAAGGTCCGCCCCGGGCGCCGCGTCACGCCGGCCAGATCCACCCCGCGGGCGGCGAAGAGCCGGAGGTGATCCTCCGGGAAGTCCTCCCCCACCACGGCCACCATCCGCGTCGGCCCGAAGAAGCTGGCGCACACGGAGAAGTAGGAGGCCGACCCGCCCAGCACCTCCTCCCGCCGTCCGAAGGGCGTTTCCAGGGAGTCGAGCCCGACCGAGCCGACCACGAGCAGCGCCATGACCGTACCCTCCTCGCCCGCGCCGGATCCTCAGGCCCCGGCCGGCCGCGCTCCCTCCGCCGTCGCGCCGGGCATGGGCCGCGGCCGCCGCGGATCGCCCGGCCCGCCCTCCGAGGCGAGCTGCCCGCAGGCCGCGGAGATGTCGCGCCCCCGGTTGCGCCGGACCACCACCGTGAGGTTCCTCGCCGCCAGCGCCTCCTGGAAGGCGACCACCCGCTCGGCCGGAGGCGCGGCGAAGCCCAGGCCCGGGTTCTCGTTGTAGGGGATGAGGTTCACCTTGGCCGGGATCCCCCGCAGCAGATCGGCCAGCCGCCCGGCGTCCTCCAGCGAGTCGTTCACCCCGTGGAGCAGCACGTACTCGAAGGTGATGCGCCGGCCGTTGCGGGCGGGAAACTCCCGGCAGGCCCGGATCAGCTCGGCGATGGGCCAGCGCCGGTTCACGGGCATGATGGCGTCGCGGACCGCGTCGGTGGTGGCGTTCAGGGAGACCGCCAGCTTCACCGGGGTCTCCTTCCCCAGGAGCTTCATGGCCGGGACCAGGCCGCTCGTCGAGACGGTGACGTGGCGGTGCGAGAAGTTGGGGCCCCGGGGCGAGAGCAGGAGATCGAGCGCCTCCTTCACGGCGCCGTAGTTCGCGAGCGGCTCGCCCATGCCCATGAAGACGAGGTTGGTGAGGGGGCGCTCGCCCTCGAAGAGCCCGAGCTCCACCAGGCGGCGGTTGGCCCGGTGCACCTGGTCCACGATCTCGCCCGGGCCGAGGTTGCGGGCGAGCCCCATGGTCCCGGTCAGGCAGAAGGTGCATCCGACGGCGCATCCCACCTGCGTGGAGAGGCAGAGCGTGCGCCGGTCCTGCTCGGGCATGTAGACCGACTCGACCAGCCTCCCGTCGGCGGTCCGCCAGGTCCACTTGATCGTGCCGTCGGCCGAGACCTGCTCGCGCGCGCGCTCCAGGGTGGTGAGCGTGCAGCGGTCCGCCAGCGCCTGGCGCAGAGGCCCCGGCACGTCGGTCATCTCGTCGAGGCCGGCGGCGCCCCGGCGGTGCAGCCAGCGGAAGATCTGCCGCGCCCGGTACGGCCGCTCCCCCAGCCCCACCACGAGCGCCTCCAGGGCCTCCGGCCCGAGCGCCCGCAGGTCCACCGGCGCCGGCGCCGCCTTCGCCCGGGAAGCGGTCATCCCCGCACCGCCGCCACCGCGGGCGCCTCCGCCGTCTCGGCCCGGCGGGCGATCTCCACGCGGGTGACCCTGCGTTCGTCCCCGGCCCGCACCGTGAAGACCAGGCCGTCCCAGCGCAGCTCCGAGCCGACGGAGGGAACGCGCCCCGCGGTGGCGGTGACGAACCCGCCCAGGGTCTCGTAGTCGCCGTCCTCCGGGAAGCGCACCGGAGGGCGCGCCTCGGTCTCGTCCTCCCCCGGCGCGGGGGCGTTCAGGATCTCCTCGAGGTCGTGCAGGGGCACCGCGGCGTCGGCGATCCACTGCCCCTCGCCGAGCGGCTTCACCGGTGCGGCCTCGGCGTCCGCCTCGTCCTGGATCTCCCCCACGATCTCCTCGATCACGTCCTCCAGGGTCACGAGCCCGCTCGTGCCGCCGAACTCGTCCACCACGATGGCGATGTGGGTCTTCCGCCGCTGCATCTCCTTCAGCAACCGGGAGATCTTCATCTGCTCGGGCACGAAGAAGGCCGGCTTGAGCGTCCGCTCCAGGGAGAGGCCCTTGCCCCCGTCGGCGCGGAGGGCCGGCACGATGTCGCGCACCAGCAGGATGCCGATCACGTTGTCGACCGAGCCCTGGTAGACGGGCATCCGGCTGTAGGGGTTCTCGGTGACGATCCGGACCAATTCGTCGGGCGGCGCCTCGACGTCGATCGCGACCATCCGGGTGCGCGGGACCATCACCTCCTTGGCGACCCGGTCGGCGAACTCGAGGACGCTGTTGAGCAGCTCCTCCTTCACCGCGTCGAGGACGCCCTCCCGCGTGCCCATCTCGATGAAGAACTCGATCTCCTCCCCGGTGACCGAGGGAGCCGGAGACGGCTTGCCCCCGAGGGCCCCCAGGGTCGCGCTGGTGAGCCGGGTCACCGCGCTCGAGAGCGGCCACAGCAGGAAGGCCAGCACGCGGAGCGCCGGGATGGTGAGGAGCGCGCCGCGGACCGGATACCGCTTCGCCAGCGTCTTCGGCAGGATCTCGCCCAGGAAGAGGACCACCACCGTGGTCACCCCGGTGAGCACCGCCACCACGGTCCCCTCGACCCAG
>DATIUR010000078.1:0-2227 GCA_035466675.1 Anaeromyxobacteraceae bacterium
CCGGGGGCCGGCCCCGCCCCTTTCCTGGGGGTGCGAGGCACCCCGAGAAAGCCCTCGGCCGGGAGCAGGGCCCCGGGGGCCGGATTTTCGGACCGAAACCCGAAAGGGAACGGCCCATTGCCCCGACTTGGGTGACCACGAACGTACAAGCCTGTAGTATGTAGGTCCTGGTCGCTGGACCGCGACGAAGGGGGTGCAGGACATGATGCGCGCGAACGTACGCGTCCCGGCACCGCGGGGGGCGGCGGCGCACGCGGAGCCGGGGGGGGCGCTCCGCTGCGACCGGCAGGCCGAGGAGATGCTCCGCGTGTTCTTCCCGGACGCGACGGACGGGCAGCCCCTCCCGCCCGACCTGCGCGGCCTGGTCGAGGGCGCCCAGACCGGCTCCGCGGGCATCCGCCGCACGCTCACCATGGAAGGGCACGGCGAGCGGCTGCGCATCGAGGTGACCGCGGTCGGGAAGGGCAGGACCCAGCTCCACCTCTGGCGCGAGCCGCTCCCGGAGCCGGTCCAGCTCGGCGCCGCCGAGCCCGCCCCGGCCTCGCCGGCCGACGGGCTCACCCAGCGGGAGCGCGAGGTGGCGCTGCTCGTGGCCGACGGGCTGCGGTCGCGCGAGGTGGCCGAGCGCCTCGGCATCGCCTCGCAGACGGTCAAGAGCCACCTCAAGACCATCTTCGACAAGCTCGGCGTCCGGAACCGCGTCGAGCTGGCCCGACGGCTGGTCCAGCACTGACCTGCCCGGACGAGGGCTCGTGGAGGGGTAGCGCCGGGCGCGCAGCCGCGTAGAATGCGCCCTCCATGAGGAGCCTGTGGGACGACCTCGAGGCCGCCCGCTTCCCGGGCGATCTCCGCCAGCGCGTCTACACCTCCCGCCTGCTGGGGCGCGAGAGCGCGCTCGTCCTGCACGGCGGGGGGAACACCTCGGTCAAGATCGTCGAGCGCGACCTCACCGGGGTCGAGGAGACGGTCCTCCACGTGAAGGGGAGCGGCGGCGACCTCGCCACCATCGAGGAGGGCGGGTTCTCGCCGGTGCGGATGGAGCGCCTGCTCGCGCTGGCGAAGCTCCCCGCGCTCTCCGATCCGCAGATGGTGAACGAGCTCAGGACCCACATGACCCGGGCCTCGGCGCCCACCCCCTCGGTGGAGGCCATCCTCCACGCGCTCCTGCCGCACCGGTTCGTGGACCACACCCACGCCGACGCCGTGGTCACGGTCACCAACACGGCCGACGGCGAGGCGCGCGTGCGGGAGATCTACGGGGACGAGGTGGTGGTGATCCCGTACGTCATGCCCGGCTTCGAGCTGGCCCGGCTCTGCGCCGAGCGGCTCCCGGCCGCTTCCGGCCCGCGGACCGTGGGCATGGTGCTCCTCCACCACGGCATCTTCACGTTCGGCGCCACGGCGCGGGAGTCGTACGAGCGCATGATCGCGCTCGTCACGCGCGCCGAGGAGTACCTGGAGCGCCGGGGCGCCTGGCGGCTGCCCGCGCCGGCGGCGCGCGCCGAGGAGACGCCCCGGCGGCGGGAGATCGCCGGGCTGCGCCGGGACGTCTCGCGCGCGGCGGGGTTCCCGGTGGTGCTCTCCGTGCAGGACGATCCGAGGAGCCTCTCCTTCGTCCGCCGGCCCGACCTCCCCGCCCTGGCCCTGCAGGGGCCGGCCACCCCCGACCACGTCATCCGGACGAAGCGGCTCCCCATGATCGGGCGCGACGTCGAGGCCTACGCGGCGGAGTACCGCCGGACCTTCGACGAGCACGCGCCGCGGGCCCGGGAGCCCCGCGCCATGCTCGACCCGGCCCCACGCGTGGTGCTCGACCCGGAGCTGGGCGTGTGCGCGGTGGGGCGGACGGCGCGGGACGCCGCCATCGTCCGCGACATCTACGCCCACACCATGGACGTGGTGGAGCGGGCCACCCTGCTGGGCGGCTACCGGGCCCTGCCGGCCGGGGACCTGTTCGAGGTCGAGTACTGGGACCTGGAGCAGGCGAAGCTCCGCGCGGCCGGGAAGCCGCCGCCGCTGGCGGGCGAGGTGGCCCTCGTCACCGGCGCGGCCTCGGGCATCGGGAAGGCCACCGTGGAGGCGCTCCTCGCGCGCGGGGCGGCGGTGGTGGGGCTCGATCTCGCGCCGGCGGTGGAGACGCTCCACCGGCGCGACGACTACCTGGGCATGGCCGGCGACGTCACGAGCGCGCCCGCCCTGGAGCGCGCGCTGGAGGCCTGCGCCCGGG